>CAKUSI010000286.1 GCA_934678955.1 uncultured Austwickia sp.
GGGGCGTCGCCTGCGACACCGACGTCGAGGAGGTCCGACCGAAGCCGAGCTGGCTCCACCGCAAGGCAGCCGTGCCGAAGGCGAGGCGCGAGAGATTGCGCACGGCGTGGACGGCGACCTGTGGGTCATCGGCGCAGGCCTGCACGCACAAGTCCCCGTCACTCCTGTGCGGGTCAAGGTTGTCGGCGGGGAAGTGCGGCAGGCGTCGTAGCGCCGCTGGCTGGCGGGCGGCCAGCCCGAACCGGTCCTTGCCCGAGGCGTCGCGGAACAGGGTGGGCCCGAAGCCGAACGTGATGGTCAGGTGTCCTGCGCTGAGGTCGTCGGCCTCGCCGGTGTCGTTCGGGGGAGCATCGTAGGGCACGGGGTCGCCGGCGACCTGCCGACCGGCGGTCATCTGGGCGGCAGCCGCCGTCCAGGTCCCCAGCAGCGCGACCAGGTCGTCGCGTGAACTGCTCGTGACGTCGAAGGCGGCGAAGTGCATGCGATCCTGAGCGGGGGTCGTGATGCCGGCCTGGTGCGCGCCGTGGAACGGCACGGAGTCTCGGGGGGATTCGGCCGCGTTCCCGTCGACGCCCACGATGGGGCCGAGGCGCGAAGCGCCGACGACCGCCGCAGCGCCGACCGCGGCGGAGGCGCCTGCCAGACCGATCAGTCCCCGTCGGCTCAGCCCCTCGCGGCGGTGGTCGTCAACCCCCATCAGATGACGGCCGCCGTGAGCTTGCTGAGGGGTTCGCTCAACGCGTTGACGGCGTCGGAGAGCGCCTTGACCTGCTGCTTGGTGAGCTTGTCGTAGGTCACGAAGCCGTCGCCCTCCTTGTGCTGGTCCAGGAGCCCTTGCAACTGCTCGAAACGGGTTGCGATCTGCGTGTCGAGCTCGGCGTTCTTCTTCTTCAGGAGGGGACGGAGGCCCTCCCAGGCGACGCGGGCGCCGTCGACGTTGGCCTGGAAGTCCCACAGGTCAGTATGCGACCAGGCCTCTTCCTCGCCGGTGACCTTGCCGGTGGCGACCTCGTCGAGCAGACCCTTGGCGCCGTTGCCGATCTGGTCGGCAGTGAACGTCATGGGGCGGGTCCGCGCGTACAACTCGTTGGTATCGGCCACCAGCTGGTCCGCGATGGCCTTGCGTTCGCCGTTCGTGAGCTTGGCGTATCCGGTGGCCGGTGGCCACAGGTCCTTCTCCATCACGTGCCATCCGGTCCACTTCTGTCCGGGTTCAAGGTCTGCCTCGCGCAGGTCCATCCGCGGATCCAGGTCCCCGAACGATTCCGCGACCGTTTCGATCCTTTCCCAGTGAACTCGGGCGGGGGCGTACAAGGCCCGCGCGTCGTCGTCCTTGCCTGCGATGTAGAGCGCGGCAAACTTCTCGGTCTGTTCCTTGAGCTGCTCCGCTTGGTCCTTGACATAGGCCGCATACTGAACGTTCGCGGCGTCCACCAGTTCCTTGTCCGCCCCGGTCGGCGTGAGGTCGGCGCCCGAGTCGGTCACAGTGAACGCGGCCCGAATGCCGGCGCCGACCATGCCTGGCTTACACGCGGTGAAGTAGCTTCCCGGCGCCGCCTTCACGACCAACTCGCGCGTGAGACCCGGACCGATGTTCTCGACCTCGCCCACGATGCGCAGGCCGTCCTCACCCAGCAGGTAGAACTCGGTGACCTTGGAGCCGTCGTTCCTGACGTTGAAAACAAGGCTGCCGGAGCCCGCCTCACTCGCCGACACCCGGCATTCGCTATCGGTGGACACCACAGCGAGCGCGTCGTCCCCGCCACGTGTGCTTGATGCCTCATTCGGCGAGTTCTGTGTGCAGCCCGCGAGTCCGACTACGGCGATGGCCGTGAGGACAGCGCGACCGACGTCGGGGCGGTTGAGGGCGGGACGGTTCATCGGGCGACTCCTTGAGCGGGGGTGGGGGCGGCCGGCTGCTGCGGTCCACGGATGGTGCGGATGAACAGCGTGAGCACGGGGAGCACGTACGCCAGCCATGTGGTGACCTCGAGCTGGGTCATGGTGGGAGAGAAGTTCAGCGTTCCTTTGAGCAGGGTCCCGAGCGCGGAACTCGGCTCGATCACGTGACTGACATCGAAAGCGAGGTTGGTCAACCCCGGCACAAGCCCTGCCTCTTGGAGATCGTGGATTCCATAGGCGAGCACTCCGCCGGCGACCAGAACCAGGAGTCCGCCCGTCCATGCGAAGAAGGCGCTGAGGTTGAGTCGGACCGCGCCCCGGTAGACGAGTACGCCCAGGAGGACGGCCGTCGCGAGGCCGAGGGAGGCACCGACCAACGGAGCGCTCGTGGAGGCCGATTCGCGTGCCGCGGCCTGGGTCGCCGCCCAGAGGAAGAGGGCGGTTTCCAGACCCTCGCGTCCGACAGCGAGCATCGCCACGATCACGAGCGATGCTCGCCCGGCCTCGATGGCGGAGTCGACATGCCCGCGCAAGGAACCAGAGAGGGTCCGGGCAGAGCGCGCCATCCAGAAGATCATCCAGGTGACGAACCCGACGGCGACGATGGACAGGGTGCCGCCAATCGCCTCCTGCGCCTCGAAGGTCAGGCCACGAGGACCGAACGTCAGCAGGGCACCGAAGCCGAGAGACAGCCCCACCGCGGCCGCGACGCCGGCCCAGATGTGCGGCAGGAGCCGAGCTCGACCGGATTTGACGAGGTAGGCGACCAGGATGACGACGACCAGTGACGCCTCCAACCCTTCGCGCAAGCCGATCAGGTAGTTGGCGAACACAGGAGGGGCCACCTTCGGTCGGGAACGGGACGCCTCAACTTAGGTGAGCCTCACCTCAGATTGCAACGGTCATGGACGAGCGTCTCATTGAAAGTCCCTGTGCCTCTGACACGCGGGGGGACATCTCACGCCGCAAGCCCCCGCCGCGAGCGTGGGGGTCTCGCGGCGAGGGCTTGCGCCGGGCGTGGGCCCGGAACCGTCGGCCCGTCAGGACAGGCGGTACGCGTCCAGCGCCAGCGTGTTGCGCGCCCCGGAGGGACGGGCAACGACTGTGACCGTGTGTTTGCCGGCCGGGACGTTGATGGTGCGCAGCGACTTCCCGTACGGGGCGGCGTCGGAGGCGCGGTAGGAATCGAAGGTGGCCCAGGTGCGACCGTCCACGAGGATCGTGCCGGCGGCGCCCTTCGTGAAGGCGGTGCCCAACAGCTCGAACTTCCTGCCGATGGCGCCGCCGTCCACCGTCACGGTCCAGCTCGCGCCGGGCGTGTAGGTGACGAGCGCGGTACGGAAGAGATAGTGGGCGCTGGGCGACTGGTACCACCCTCCGGCCCCGAGACGCGACACCTTGCCGGTGGTCGTGGTCACGTCCGTCAGGGCGTCAGCGAACGGCGCGGGTTCCTGCGCGACTGGCGTGGGGGCGGTGGTGGGCGCGGGAGTCGGTGTCGTGGGGGACGCACCGACGCTCACGGTGACGCGCGCGGACGAGGCGCCCGCAGCCGCGACGCTGACGGTGACCCCTCCGCCATACGTCGTGAACGTTCCACCGGCAGGCACACCCCGGGCGTAGTCGGAGTCCGACCCGGTCGGCGAGGCGTCCAGCGACAGCGTCGAGAGCGCCCCGGTCCCGGAGGACTCGCGCAGCACCCGGACGCCGTCGGTCATGGGGGCGTAGAGCAGGTAGTCCCGGCCGGCGCGGGTCCGGTACTCCACGTAGTACTTCTGCCCGGTCTTCGGGTCGGTGACCTTGACCATCCGGGTCCCGGTGAGCGCCGCGACGGGCCGCAGGTCCACCGTGGTGGAGCCGCTGGTCACCTCGACGATCTCGTCCCCGCGCAGCAGACCGATGCGGTGCGCTTGCGGCGTGGACAGCGAGCCGCCGTTGTTCGGCGGGGATGCGGCCATCACGTCCCAGGGGTCTCCGTACTCCTTCACCGCGCAGGAGGACGCCCCCAGCGCGGTGAGCGAGGCGTCGGACACCTTCGCGCAGGACAGGTGGTTGGCGTGCTGCAGGCCGAGGTTGTGGCCGAGTTCGTGAGCGAGCACCGGCCAGGCGGTGTCGGCCACGAGGGCCACCCCGCCCGTGTTGACGCCGGCGCCGAGGGACCCGAGCCCGTACGAGCAGCCGGCCGCAGTGGCCCCTCGCGGTACGACGACGACCAGATGCTTGTTGGCGCCCTCCCGGAAACCGGTCCGCTGGGCGGCCTCCTGCCAGAGGCCGAACGGGCTCGCACAGGAAGCGCTGGCGCGGAACGGCTGGCTCACCGACGCCACGGAGAACGTCACCCCGCCGCGCGACTGTTCGGACCAGTACGAGGAGACCTGCGAGACCTGCGTGCGGACCTGGCTCTCAGTGGGCGGTGTGCCGCTGGCACCGGCCGGGGTCACGATGGCCACGGTCAGCTGGTGATCCCCCGGCGTGTAGGCGGTCGACGCGGCAGCCAGAACCTGGACGGATTCCAGGGCGACCGGCGACGGGGTGGTCGTCGTGGCCTGGGTGGTCTGGGTGGAGGCGGCCCGCCGGCGGGTAGCTTCCAGCGTGCGCCCCGAGGTGGCCGGGTTGACGCTCACGCGCACGGTGGCGCCCGCGGTGACCTGATCGACGCCCGCGCCGGAGACCGGCAAGTACTCACCGGCGGCGGTGCGCAGCCCGGTGTGGACCGCGGGGCCGTCGACCACGCGCAGGATCTCGCCGGTCGCATTGTCACTGGGGGAGGCAGGAAGCGGCTCCCCATGGGCGGCGCCGCCGACGGCGACCACCGCCGCCGTCAGGCCGCCGATGAGGCCGGCCGCCCGCCCGGCGCTCACGCCGCGGGATCTCCGCGGCGTGGTCTTCTTCCGAGGCATGGAAGCCCCACCTTCCCGTCCATGGGTGTAGGTGCGCTTTCCCTGCACACCGGTATCGCTGTGCCTTTCGGCCTGCGGAACCCGCCGTTCAGGTGGAGCTGTCGCGCAGAGGAGGGGTATGCGTCCTCTCTTCGGCGCTGCGGCGCCTCAATCCGATTGGGGCGCGATGAATTTACGAGACAGGGTGCCCTAATGTGAGATGAATCACATCAGGGCACCCTGTCATGGAATCTCGAAAGGCGAGATGCCGCTTTCTCTCCGGGACGGCGGCGACCCCCCCTGACTTCGGTCAAATGGTTAGTGCCTGAGCTGTGCGCGGTTGTCTGATCGCGTTGATGACGGCTTGCTGATCGGT
>CAKUSI010000287.1 GCA_934678955.1 uncultured Austwickia sp.
CGGCGCGGGCGCGGATGGAGTCGATCTTCTGACTGGTGTTTTCTGGTTCGGTGCCGAGCGGGGTGCTGGTGTCGGTGTCACCCGACCGTGCCACGAGAGGACACGAACTCGGCCCGTCTCCGGCTCACCGACGCCCACCCGACCGCGATGCTCCTCGCCGTGCCCTACTTCCTCCCCGCGAACTACTGCATCGCGCTGATCGAGGACGGCGGCCCCGGGTGGCTGCCGCACGTCCGGTTCGGGAGGCGGCCCGGGGAAACGGACCAGAAGGCGATGTTCTCCTCACGGCCTCTTGTCATGGCGACGTAGAACGTCTCTCTGGTCATCGACGCATCCACCAGGACGTGCGAGGAGTCCACGGTGATGCCCTGTGCCCGGTAGGAGGTGACGGCGTAGCCGAGGTCGAGGTGTTCGCCCGCGTACTCGGCCGGGACCACGACCGAGGCGCCCCACGTGCGCCCGGCGCGGCGGAGGGTGAGGGCGCCGTCTTCGCGAACTTCGGTGACTGTCCATCTGTCGCCGTTGCGGACCCAGGAGCGGCCTGCGCGCAGGCGGCGGTCGTTGCGGCGCGTGATGACGGTATCCCCGGCTGCGGCACGGGTGCCGTCGTGCAGTTCGACCTCACGGCGGGCGTTCACGGTGCGGTCGAGGATCAGATCGGCCCGCGCCTGGTTGTTGAGCGCCTGAACGGACTCGTTCGAGTCGGTCACGAGGACGCTCGCGCGCCCGGCGAGGGTGTCGGAGCGCCAGGCGGTGTAGGCGGCGTCGATCATCTCCTCGGTCTCCCCGCCGGTCACGCGGTCGTGTTCGGTGTAGGTGTCGATGATGTCGGTGCGGCCGTGCCGCAGGGCGAGGGATGCGGTCTTCTCCCACAGGTTGACGAACCGGTGCACGTCGACCAGCTCCGGGGTGTCGTCGTGGTCGTGGACGAGGAGGGAGAACGCGCCGCCGGCGGTGACGGACTGGAGTTGGGCGTGATCCCCGACCAGCAGGACCTTCGCCCCGGCCTCGGCCGCAAGGGCCGTGATGCGGTCGAGGGAGAGCGTGCCCGCCAGTGACGCCTCGTCGACGATGACGAGCTGCCCCTTGCGGAACGTCTCGCGGGTGCGGTCGTGGGTGTCGAGCCACTTGGCGGTGTTCTCGGTGGGGATGCCGAGGTCATCGGCCAGGACCTGCGCGGCGACTGCGGACGGCGCGAGCCCGACCACGCTGCCGTGCCCGTGCTCGTGCTCCCATGCCCGTCGCAATGCCGACATCGCCGTCGTCTTCCCCGCACCGGCCGGGCCGACCAGTACGTCGACCATCCGGCCCGAGACCGCGATCTTCGTCAACACGGCCGCCTGGTCATCACTGAGCATCCGGCCCTTGCTGTCGGGCCGCTTCGTGATTCGTTCGACGCTGGTCAGCGGCACCGTCGGCGCTGTGGTGGTGCGGGCGCGCTCGAGGAGGCGGTCTTCGGCGGCCAGCAGCGCCTCGGAGGAGAACAGCGCGGAGTGTTTCGGACGGAACACGCTCGTGCCGTCCGGCCGGCGGAACGCCGCCGGGCTCGACGCGAGCTCCGGCGGGGTCAGGCGCAGCGACGCGGCTTCGGCGGCGTCTACGATCAGGCCGACGACGGCTTCTCGGTCCTCGATCGACGCGAACCGGTAACTCATCGTCTGCCGCGCCGCCTCGGCCGTGAGGTTCCAGCGATGCCAGGTGGAGCGCTTCTCACCGACCGCAGCCACGACGTCTGCCCCGAGCGAGGCGATCACGTCCAGCGGCATGTCGTCGGCGCGCAGCAGCAGCGGCTCCTCGTTCGCGGTCACGCCGCGCGCCCATGAGGTTGCGTCCACCCCGAGCACCCGCCCGGCCCGTTCCCGCCACGAGGAGGTGAGTTCGGCCAGGGACCGCACCTCCTTCTCCGGCCGGGTGGTGAGCGTGGCCTGGGCGCGGAGCTTCATGATCGTTGCCGGCGACGGCCGCCGCCCATGCTCAGCCACGTAGTTCTCGATGAGCCGGTCGGTCTCGGCGTCGATGTGCCGGGCACGGGTGGAGAACTCCTTGACCAGCGCCTCCGGCACCCCGGTGATCGCCCATGCTGGGTTCCGGTCGCGGCGCCTGTCGCGGGCCTCCCACGAGACGCCGAGCATCCGGGTGAGGTGGTCCGCGAAGACGGCCTCGTGAAGCTCGGAGAGCGCGACGACAGCAGCGTGCATCGGCCGCCCGTCCAGGGCCCGCCATTTGCCGTCGAGGACGGTTTGCACCTTGTTGCTGATGACGACGTGCGTGTGCAGGTGCGGGTCGCCCGCCCGGGAGTCGTAGTGATCGAACGCCGTGGCGATGAGCCCTGCGACGTCGACCTGTGCAACCGCGCCGTCGCGTCCGGTTGCGCCCGTGCGGGTGGCTGCAACCTCCCGCTCCATGAACGCAACCACCTCCGCAACCGCCGCATGATGCGCATCCGCGATCAGCGTCTGCGTCCCGGCATCCGCGACCGCCCAGAGCACGCTTGCGGACTTCGGGATGCTGAACGTGAAGTCGAACCCCGCAACCGCCCGTCGCGCCCCACGCTCGGCCTCCTCCGTCTCGATCGCCGCGACCGCTTCTGCGCGTGAGACTGGCCCGAGGGATGGATCGAGTTCCCCAGTGCGTGCCTCGATCCGCTCGGCCACGGTTCGGTACTCGGGGTACGCGCGGCCAAGCGGTTCCCCGGTGATGGGGTCACGGCCCATACCGACGAGGAGCTGGAGCTGGGCTTCGGAGACCTGATCGCCCACGCTGATCCGCGCGCCGCCGAGTGTGGCGACTCCGGCGCCGAGCCAGCGACCCGGCGGGGTGCCCTCGGCGTTGTAGTAGCGCGTCAGCGGGGTGGACAGCGATCGGTCGCCGTCGCCGGCCGCGACAGTGCGCAGCAGGTACTTGTAGCCGTTACCCGCGCTCATCACCCGCATCGAGACCGTCATACGCAGTAGGTGAGCGCACGGCACGCACGCTGCTTTGCCGTCGTTGCGAGGAAGTGGGCTTGGTCGACATTGGTCGTGAGGCCGCGCAGGGCACGTGAAGGACGGTCGATGCGAGATGATGGAGGCATGTCGTCTCCCTCGGTGCCACTGACCGGATTGCTCTCGGATAGCTCGGTGTGGACGCGCGTCACCGACGGCGAGTCAGGCGCGATTACGCTGCGTCACGTGTCCGGGGAACGGTTCGCCAAGGTCGTCTCCGTTGCTGATGCGAGCACGCTAGAAGATGAGCGCGATCGGATCGAGTGGCTGTCGACCACCGGAATCCCTGGCCCCAGCGTGCTCGACTGGCGCACCACCGAGCACGGGGCCTGCCTCATCACCAGCACGGTCGCGGGCGTCCCGGCTGACCGGCTCGACCCGGCCCATCTCGCGCAGGCATGGCCGTCGATCACCGACACCCTGGTCCGGCTGCACAGCACTCCTGCCAGCACGTGTCCGTACGGCAGGACGCTGCACGAGATGACGGCGCTAGCCCGCGCGACCGTCGCCGAGAACCGGGTCCACACCGAGTTCCTGCCCCAGCACCTCATCGACACCCCGCCCGCAGTGATCCTCGAAAGCTTGGAACGCGACCTCCCGTCCCGCCAGGAACAAGAGGACGCCGACAGGGTGGTCTGCCACGGAGACTTCTGCCTCCCCAACATCCTTATCGACCCCGATACCTCGCTGGTCGCCGGGCTCATCGACCTCGGCCGACTCGGACAAGCAGACCCCTACGCCGACATCGCGCTCCTGCTGGCGAACGCCCGCGAGACCTGGCCCAACGAAGACACCGCCCAACGGGCGGATCACGACTTCGCCTCCCGGTACGGCATCACCCTCGACCCCGACCGCCTGGACTTCTACCTACGACTCGACCCGCTGACCTGGTAGACCATGCTCGGCGTACGCTGAATCCGAAGAAACAAGCCAATCAGGACCAGACTACTTTTGCTCTCCTACGGGGTGCCCTCGGCGTTGTAGTAGCGCGTCAGCGGGGTGGACAGCGACCTGTCGCCGTCGCTGGCCGCGACTGTGCGCAGCAGGTACTTGTAACCGTCGCCGGCCGACATCACGCGCATCGAGACCGTCACCCAGGCCGCCCTTCTCCGTCTGCTCACAAGGTGAGCAGCGGCCCGCTGACGGCGGGCTCAACCTCGATCTGCAAGAGGCGTGATGGCTCGGGGAGCCGACGGCTGAGGACGGGACTGTCCGATAAACGGTGTGTGAGGTCCGGCGGTTTCAGTGATTGGTTCTCTCGAACCGTCCGGCGAAGGTGATCGCGAACGCGTTGAGTGCGGGCTTCCACCTGATCCTCCAGCGTGCCCGGCCACCGCCGGTGGGGTCAAGCGACCGGGTCACGAGGTAGAGGCACTTCAGCGCCGCGGCCTCGTTCGGGAAGTGCCCACGGGTGCGCACCGCGCGCCGGTAGCGGGCGTTGATCGACTCGATCGCATTAGTCGTGCAGATCACCTTCCGGATCTCGACGTCGTACTCGAGGAACGGCACGAACTCCGCCCAGGCGTTCTCCCATAGCTGCACGATCGCTGGATACCGCCCACCCCGCTCGGCCGCGAACTCCGTGAACCGGTCCTTCGCTGCGGCCTCGCTGGGCGCCGTGTAGACGGGGCGGAGGCTCTTCACGATCGCGTCGCGGTGCTGCCGGCCGGCGTAGCGGAAACTGTTGCGGATCAGGTGCACGATGCACTGCTGCACCACCGTCCGCTCCCACGTGGTGTTGATCGCTTCAGGCAGCCCCTTCAGCCCGTCGCAGACGGCAATGAACACGTCCTCGAAACCCCGGTTCTTCAGCTCGGTGAACACCTGCGGCCAGAACCTCGCGCCTTCCGCGCCGTCACCGGCCCAGATTCCGAGGATGTCCCGTTCCCCGTTCATGGTGACGCCCATGACGACGTAGTACGGGGTGTTGCGGACCTGCCCGTCGCGGACCTTCACGACGATCGCGTCGACGAAGATCACCGGGTAGATCGGATCCAGCGGTCGTGAGGACCATTCCGCGAGCTCGCCGGCCACCTTCTCGGTGATCCGGCTGATCGTGTCCTTGGAGACCTTCGCCTCGTAGACCTCGTCGAAGTGCGCCGCGATCTCCCCGGTCGTGAGCCCGCGGGCGCTGAGGGAGAG
>CAKUSI010000288.1 GCA_934678955.1 uncultured Austwickia sp.
GGGCCATACTGCGGGCGGGGCCATACTGGGGGACGTGGCTGAATCCCTCGAAGCGGGAGCGGCGGCGCCGCGAGACCGTCGCCGCCTGACCCGCTACGCCTGGCTGTCGGTGGCGACGGCCGTGGTCACGATCTCGCTGAAGACCGGGGCCTTCTGGCTGACCGGCTCCGTGGGCCTGCTGTCGGACGCGGCCGAGTCCGTGGTGAACCTCGTGGCCGCGATCGTCGCGCTGATCGCGCTGACGATCGCGGCCCGGCCCGCCGACCCGCGGCATCCGTTCGGGCACGCGAAGGCGGAGTACTTCTCGGCCGTCGTGGAGGGCGCGATGATCCTCTTCGCGTCCCTGTTCATCATCACGACCGCCGTCGCGCGGCTGCTCGACCCGCAGCCTCTGGAGAACGTCGGGATCGGCCTGCTGATCTCGGTGGTGGCTTCGGCGCTGAACGGCGCGGTCGCGTTCGTGCTGGTGCGGGCCGGGCGGCGCAACCGGTCCCTCACCCTGATCGCGGACGGCAAGCACCTGCTGACCGACGTGTGGACCTCGGCGGGTGTCGTCCTGGGCGTCGGGCTGGTCGCCCTCACCGGGGTGTGGCGGCTGGACCCGATCGTCGCGATCCTCGTCGGCCTGAACATCCTGGTGACCGGCTATCGGCTGATCCGGGAGTCCGTCCTGGGGCTCATGGACACTGCGTGGGACGAGAAGGAGAACGCCGAGCTGGCGGGCGTCCTGCGCCAGTTCGAGACCGGCGGGGTGCACTTCCACGCGTTGCGGACGCGCCAGGCGGGTCACCAGCGGTTCGCGGAGGTGCACGTGCTCGTGCCCGGGGACTGGAGCGTCCGGCGCGGTCACGACCTCATCGAGGAGCTGGAGGCGCAGGTCGCCCGGCAGATGGAGGACGTCCTGCTGACCTGCCACTTGGAACCGCTGGAGGATCCCCGTTCGTACGGGGATTACCCCGTCCAGGTGGCCGGGTCGGGGGGGCCGTCTCCCGGGTGAGGGGCTCCGGGCCGGAGGACTGCAGGGAATGGGTCTGCAGGTACCCCGTGTCGAGGTCCGTGATCGTGACCTCCACCAGCCCGTTCGGGTCGATCGCGTACGTTTCCTCGATCAGGGGGCCGCCGTCCGTACGCGTCACCGGCACGCCCCGCAGCCGCAGAGCCGCCCGGTCGTCGGAGCGCGAGGACCCGTCCTCCTGCAGCGCCGGGTCGAACGGGAAGACGACCTCCGCGAACGGCATGATGTCCCCGCGCGGCTCGCCCCGCTCGTCGGTCTCGCCATACTCCACGAAGCGGTACCACCCCACGTTGTGCGCCGCCCGGTAGCGCCGGGTGAGGGTCGTGTGCCCGCTGGTCGGGACGGTCTCGGAGCGGTCCAGGAGCGCGTCGAACGCCAGGCTCTGGCCGTGGAAGGCCTCCCGGAACACGCCGAACCCCCGGGAGAGGCGGTCCCGCAGCGAGTAGCCGGCGTCGTCATCGGCCGCGACGGCCAGGCCGATCGCGGTGGACGCCGCCGGGTACGGCGATCGGTGCACGCGACGCCCGAAGCGTTCCCGCAGCAGCCGGGGCACCAGGGGCAGTCCGCTCGCGCCGCCGACCAGGTAGATCCCCGCGATGTCGGTCAGGTCCGGCTCGCCCTCGTCGAGGCGCGCGATCAGCGGCGCCATCGCGTCGATCGAGGCCTCGACCAGATGCCGCGCCGCCTCGTAGAACGCCGCGACCGTGACGACGACCGTCTCGTCGCCGACCTCCAGCGCGAGCCGCTTGCTCTGCGGGGCGAGGTGCTCCTTGGCCTCGCGGCACTCGTCGACGAGCTGCCGGTAGGCACGGCGGGTCATCGTCTCCCGGGATGCCCCCGCCGCCTCCAGGGCGCAGGCGACGAGGACGTCGTCGAAGTCGTCGCCGCCGAGCTGGTTGACCCCCAGCGAGGCCAGGACGTCGTGGCTCGTCCCATCGACGCTGACGAGCGAGGCGTCGAAGGTTCCGCCACCGAGGTCGTACACGATCACGCGGGTCCGCCGCGACGTCACCGTCTTGCCGCGGTGATGGGTGTATTCGAAGCCCGCCGCGGACGGCTCGTTGATCATGCCCGTGACGGTGAAGCCGGCCCGGCGGAACGCCTCCAGGGTGAGGAAGCGCTGCGTGCCGTGCGCGTGGGCGGGCACCGCGACGACCGTCGAGACGGGCGATCCATCCAGGTGCTCGGCGATGGAGGACCTGGTACGCAGCGCGGTCCACAGCGCGTCGACGAACCCGATCAGCACGTCCAGCAGGCGGACCTGGAGGTCGCCGACCTCGATGGTGCTGCGCGCGGTCACGGCGGGGTCGGCCAGGGCCCGCTTGAACGAGCGGACCAGCGGCGCACCGTCCTGCGCCGCCGCCCAGGCGTCGAAGCCGTAGAGCAGGTGTCCACGCCGCAGGGCGACCACGGACGGGAAGTGATCATGGGCGTCGTCGTGCTCGTCGAAGAACGTAACGACGGGGTAGTTGCCGCGATCCGCGTACGCCACGATCGTGCGCGTGGTGCCGAAGTCGACGCCTAAATCCATGGTTGGCAGCCTAGTCGGGGGGACGACCCGGGGCCCAAGACGCGCGGTGCCCTCCTGCCGTGCCCTCGGTGAGGGCCCGGGCCGGCGCCGTGCCGAACCACCGTGCCGAACCACCGTGACGAACCCTGCGCGGACCCCCTCTATGGTGGGCGCATGCTCACGCTGGACAGGGGGGACCGCGCCGCGACGGTGGCTCGGGAAGTGGCCGAGCCGGTGGTCGTCGCGCTGGTCGTGGCCGGGATCGGCCGGTTCGTGACGGGGTCGAACGGTCTGGGCGCTCGCCTGCTTCCCGGGGTCACCCCCGAGGTGGCCTGGTCGGTCGAGCGGGCCGTGAACAGCTGGCTGGTGGCCCGCCGCCGGAGGGGTTCGGATCGGGTGACGTGGGCCCTGTCCACGTACGCGGACACGGCGCCGACCATGGGCGCTGCGCTCGCGTACGGGGTGGTGTTGCAGGTGCGGCGCGTCGCGCCCGGTTCGATCCCCAGCGGGCTCCAGCCGATCGCGGCGGCCGCGCTCGAGACGGTCGTGTTCATGAGCGCGGCCGCGCTCGTGGGCCGCGCCCGCCCGGACGTGATCTGGCTGGACCGCCCGGCGCCGACCTCCAGCTTCCCCTCGGGGCACACCGCGGCGTCGACGGCCGTGCACCGCACGGTGGCGCGGCTGGCCTGGGGGAGGTGGCGGCCCGGGGAAGGCGCGCGCGTGAGCCTCGCGCGGGCGGGGGTCGCGTACGGGATCCCGGCGGCGGTCGGCTTCTCCCGGGTGTACCGCGGCATGCACCACCCGAGCGACGTGATCGTCGGCTGGGCGCTCGGCGCGTGGGCAGCGCATACCGTGGCCCGCTGGGATGGATCGGCGAGCGCGCCGTGCTGAAGTCGTACGGCGAGCTGTTCACGATCCCGGGTTCGGCGGCGTTCAGCGCGACCGGGCTGGTGGCGCGCCTTCCGATCTCCCAGTTCAGCATCGCGGTGATCCTGCTGATCAGCGCGACCACGGGCAGCTACGGCCTCGCGGGGCAGGTCGCCGGGGCGGCCGCGTTGGCCGGGGCGCTGGTGATGCCCCTGATCGCCCGGCTGGTCGACGCCCGCGGGCAGGCCCGCATCACCCGCCCGGTGATCGTGGTGGGGACCGCCGCCTGGTTCGGCTTCGCCATCGCCGTGCTGCGGGACTGGCCGACCTGGAGCTGGTTCGCCCTGGCCGTGATCGGCGGGGCCTGCGGCCCCAACATGGGCGCCATGGTGCGGGCCCGCTGGATGCACGTCCTGCCCGATCGGACCTTGCAGCGTCGGGCCTTCTCGTGGGAGTCCGCGCTGGACGAGATCGTCTTCGTGGTCGGTCCGCCGCTGGCGACGTTCCTCGCGACCAGCATCGCGCCTGCCGCCGGCGTGCTCGTGGCGGGCGCGATCCTGCTGTTCGGCGGGTGGGTGTTCACCGCACAGCGGTCCACCGAGCCGCCGCCGTCCCCGGGCGCTCGCGCATCCGGGCCCTTCGGGGTGCTGTCCCCGGCCGTCATCGCGGTGTCGTCGGTGTTCTTCTGCTGCGGCACGGTGTTCGGCTCGGTGGAGGTGGTCGCGGTGGCCTTCGCGGACGAGGCCGGTCGGCGCGGGCTGGCGGGGGCTCTGCTGGCCGCGCTGGCGTTCGGGAGCCTGGTCGCGGGGTTGACGTTCGGCGTGATGTCGTTTCGGCGATCGGTGGGCGGGCAGTTCGTGATCGCCGCGTGCGCCTTCGGGGTCTTGATGCAGCTGTTACTGCTGGCGCCGGGCCTCTGGCAGTTGGCGGTGCTGATGGTCGTGAGTGGGGTGGCGATCGCGCCCCTGCTGATCACCGCGACGATGCTGATCGAGCGCCTGGTCCCGCCGTCGGCGCTGACCGAGGGGCTCACCTGGACGGTCACGGCCCTGGTGTGCGGTGTGACGCTGGGCGCGTCCCTCGGCGGGCACCTGGTGGACCTCGGCGGCGCCCGCCAGGGGTTCTGGCTGTCGAGCGCGGCCGGCGTGGCCGCCGCGCTGACCGCGGTGCTGGCGAGCCCGCTGCTGCGGCACGCGGCGGTCGAACGCGCGGCCGGTCGGAGCGCACCCCGGGACGGCAGCACGGTCTGACCTCGGCACTCGTACTGGCCTGACATAGCCAAGGGAGGACCCACCTGGGAGCGGGTTGGCTCACCTCGTACGGGTGCGTCATCCCGCCCTCAGGGGAGTCGCCCTCCGGTATGTCAGGCCCGGGTATGTCATGCCGTGCTGGGGCCCTCCCACAGATTGATGCCCGATTCGACCGCGTGCTGGTCGATCCGCGCGAGTTCCTCGTCCGAGAAGTCGGTCTGATCCAGCGCTGCGACGAGTTCCTCGAGCTGCGCCACGCTGGAGGCGCCCACCAGCGCGGAGCTCACGCGCGGATCCCGCAGCACCCAGGCCACCGCCATCTGCGCCAGGGACTGCCCGCGCTGCTCCGCGATCGCATGGAGCGCCCGCACGTGCGCGAGGCTCTCCGGCGTCATCAGCGCGGGGGAGAGGGATTTGCCCTGGGCGGCACGGGAGCCGTCCGGGATCCCGTCGAGGTAACGGGACGTCAGCATCCCCTGGGCCA
>CAKUSI010000289.1 GCA_934678955.1 uncultured Austwickia sp.
CTGCCGGCGGCGGCGCCTCCTCAGAGTGGACGCATCGACGTCCAGCCCCATCCCGGCTGCCAGTTCGACGGCGTCCAAGAACTGCGTCGGGTCAGCACGACCCGCCTCGTCGACGTCGACCCCCTCCGTACGGAGGAGGTCACGCGGGTCGTCTGTCCGGTGCTGGTCGGTCCAGCGGAATTGGGCAGACACAGTCCCGCCAGCGTTCAGCACGCGCCACGGGTTCGGCATCGCATGGTTCGCGATCGCCTGACCCACCGGGACGGGATGACTCCCGACCACGACTGCTACCTCGCCGTATGTGGTCCATCTGATGGGATCCCCGCGAGGACGGTGGCGACGTCCAGACGCAGTTCAGACTCCCGGTCGCGGGCCCCGACGAGTTTCTCGTTGGGGCCCGGCCACAGGTCGATGATGCGCTCGGCCAGTTCCTGCCCGCGTTCGGTGATCTTGCTGGCACCCCACGTCGGGTGCTCGGCGATCGTCTGGTTCATGCGCACGGCGCTCTTGGCGAGCATCGTGCGCTTCTGCGAGAACGGCCGGTTGCTCAACTCGCTGTTGTACCCCGACAGCGTGAGATTCCCCAACGTGTGGACGAGGCGCTCGTGCTCGAACGCCACCTCGGCCTCCGCGGGCAAGCTGGCAGCGAACTCGGCGCGCACGGCGTCCGTCAACGTCTGGGGCAGCACATGCTCGATGGTGAGCTGCTTGGCGTCCACCGGCTCCTTCGGCCGCAGGGCTTCCTCGAGCCACAGCAGAATGAGCTTCTTCTGGGACGCCCGCCCCTGCCAGTAGAACGGAACGGATGTCACGGACTCTCGCACCTGGGCGTCCGTCCCGAAGTGCTTGCGCCCCTCCGACAGGTAATCCCGCAACGCCGCCTCGACGTCGGACGCCTCGGTGATGGCGCCGACCGCCTGCAAGAGCGTCCGGTTCAAGCCTGCGGTCGCCCTCCCGATCACGATCCTGCGAACGAAGTACGACTCCAGGCAGAGGAGGGCTGCGATGGCCTTGTCGTCGGAGGCGCGTCCTGCTGCTCGCTGCGCCAGCACCTGCATCACGATCGGGTACGCCGTCGTGGAGCCCCAGGCCCGGATGCGCTCGAGCCGCTTTTGTAGGGCCTGGTTCTGCTCGCGTTCGGGTTTGAGGATGGTTGCCAGCACGTCGCCGAGCGTGGCGATTCGCTGGATCTCCGCCTCGACCTGCGCCGGGGTGGTCAGCGTGTCGAAGCGGCGTTGCTGCCCCACGTAGGTGTCCGACTGCTTGGCCTTCTCGTCGCTCTGCACCAGATCCAGCCAGAACAACAACTCCAGGTTCTCCGAACCGAGCTTGTCCTCCAACGGACGCCACAGCGCCTCGTAGACTTCTTCTGCCCGATCACCCAGGCGCATGAACAAGTGGTTCTTGAGCAGATCCGACTGGGTGAGTCGCAGTCCGGTGTTGTTGAGCGACTCGAAGATCCGGTGCGCGTTGTCGCCCGCCTCCGCTGTCACCGCGACCAGGGCGAGTCCACGGAGCACGGCGTTCTCGATGGCCGCGATGTCGTGGGGATCCTCGGGATCGTCGATCTCGGCCAGCTTCACTCGGAAGCGACGGTAGGCCGCACCGACGGCGTCCTCGCCACCTGCCTCCGCGCTCGCACGCACGATCGCCAGGTACGCCGATCGGTCGGCCTGCGTCGGCACCAGCTTGGGAGGCTTGCCGGCGTCGTACGTGTTCACGAGGTACTGGGCATCGATCCGGTCGCGGTGTTCCTGGCCGTCGGACTCGGCCAAGTGGTCGCGGATCGCGGCCAACAGGATCGACAAGGTGGTGAGCCGTTGCTGACCGTCGACGACCAGGAACTTGTGGACGCCGACCACACCGTTGTCCGGACTCGCCGCCAGTACCAGCGACCCGATGAAGTGGGTGGAGGTACCCCCGGCCCGACGTGCCTCGGCAATCTCGATCAGGTCGTCCCACAACTGGTCGATCTGCTTGGGCCCCCACGAGTACACGCGCTGGTACAGCGGCACCTGGTACTGCCGCTTGCCCTCGAGGATGCCCTCGAGGTTGGTCTCGTTCGCCTTCACCATGCCACTCCTCCGGAATCTTCGTTCATCCTGCCCTGTCGAGCAGGCAGGCGAAGGGAGCATCCCCGAGGCCGGTCAGTACTCGGTGCCGCGTTCGTCAAGGCCCGCGATGCGGACTGCGGGCGACCAGGACGCTGCTTGGACGGGTTATCCACAGGCCCTCACTCGCTCACGGTAGAGGTCGCGCCCGCCTGCGAGACTGCATGCATGACCTCCCCACCCCTCCTGGCGTTGCCCGTCCACGACCGACCGCGCGAGCGGCTCCTGCGCGAGGGGTCACACGCATTGAGCGACGCCGAACTGGTGGCCATCCTGCTCGGGACCGGCGGGCGTGGTCGCAACGCCGTCGCCCTCGCGCAGGACGTTCTCGCCCGCTGCGGTGGGGTCGCGGGGCTGGCCCGTTGGGGCGTGCCCGAGCTCGCCCGCTTGAACGCTGTGGGCCCCGCGAAGGCCTCCCGACTGGTGGCGGCCTTGGCGTTGGTCGGACGCCTCGGGTCGCCCGAGCAGCACCCACGCCTGACCGACTCCGGCACGATCGCTGAGGTCGCCCAGGCTCGCCTCACCGGCGGACGGGTCGAACGCCTGCTCGTGCTGGTGGCCGATTCGGGGTTGCGGCTCCGCCACCTCGAGGAGGTGGCCAAGGGGGGCGCGAGTGGCTGTGGCCTGCCCGTGCGGGAGGTGCTCAGCACGGTGCTGCGCCACGACGGAGTCGCGTTCGCCTTGGCGCACAACCACCCCGGTGGCGACCCGGCCCCGTCGGACATCGACCGCACAGCCACCCAGCGGGTGACGGACGCCGCCGGTCACGTCGGCCTTCGGTTCCTCGACCATGTCGTGGTCACTGACGCCGCCTGGCGCAGCGTTACCGCATCGCGCTGAAGATCTCGTTCCGGGCCGCGGGGAGCACAGCTCCGGCGAGTACCTCGGCGCGCCTCGCAAGGGGCTTGATCCGATCGATCACCTGCAGAGAAGCCTCGATGGCGGCCTGCTCGCGCGGCCGCGGGATCGTGATGGGCAGCGCAAGGAAATCCCGCTCCTTGAGCCGGTTCCGACTCGTCGGCGTGCTCCCAGTGCTGGCGGCGTTCACCGCCGCCGTGAACTTCGGGCTGAGAAGGCAAGCTAGCAGCACCCGAGGACGGACGCCGTCCGTCCTCACCCGGAAGGTCGGGAACTCGTTCGATGCCCAACCCACGGCTGTGGCCAGGGCGAACGACTGTTTCCAGGCGAACAGCCGGTTGTAGACGAGATCCCCAGGCTCGATGCGAAAAACCGCGCCTGGCAGTTCTGAGCCCGCCCTGAGCTCACGAGTGAAGAGCCCCTCCCCGTACCACTTGACCCCCTGCATGGGGTACACGGTGTCGGCGGTCGGTTGCTCGCGCCTCGCAACGGGCTCCAGCACGTCCGAGACCACCAGCTCCTCCCCGGCCCAGTCGCGTTGCGTGATTCCGACCAAGTGGTCGACCCTCGCAGAGGACGTGGGGGTGGACAGGGCCCCGAGATGGGCGGCGATGCGGTCTTGGTCAGGGCGGGCGGGAAGAGGCACCCGAATGGCTTCGAATGCTGCGGGTTGTAGACGGCGTCGCCGGACGTTGGTCCCTGTGGAGCCATTGCGGACCCAGTTAAGAAAACCCGGCCACGCGATGAGGTGCCGGAGATACTCAGCCGAGAGCGCATCGTCCTTGACGTCATACGTGATGAACTCGGGCGTGACCCACCGCCCATCCAGGCCGTCGGGTACCAGGGCGAGGGCGCCCTCCCACGCCATGAGCTTCGGGTAAACCAACCACCCCACCTGCACCCGCGTGAGCGTCTTGTACGCGGTCAGATCGCCCTGAAGTACACCGCTATCGAACGCGCCTCGCGCGTGGCTCTTGACGCCGAGAGTCGGGTAGAGGCGGCTCGGGTCGACTGCTGCGGCGCTCCCCGCCCGCAACATCAGCTCACGGAGCGGGATCCACTCGACCTTCACAGCGCGAACCCTTCGACCTCGCGCTGCAGCTCCTCGTACAGCCGCAACAACTCCCGTTCGGTCTCGATCAGCTCAGCGACCAACTCCTTGGGGGAGCGGTGTTCGAGGTCGTCCGGGCGGTGTGGGTTGTGCAGGTCGAGGTTGTACCCGGACTCCCGGATCGTCGCCGCCTCCACCGCCCATGCCCGTTCGTTCTCGACGCGATCGTCGCGGCGGCGTCCGCCCCACCAGGCCGCGCAGTCGGCGAACTCCTCGAAGCGCATCGGCTTGGTCTTGGTGTAGTTCTTGCGGCCCTCGGGGGCGGGGATCTCGTAGAACCACACCGACCCCTGCTTGCCCTTCTCGAAGAAGAGCACATTGCTGGGGATGATCGTGTACGGCGCGAAGACCCCGTTGGGGAGCCGCAGCACCGTGTGCAGGTTGAACCGGCTCATCAGGTCGGCCTTGATCTTGCCTCCCACCCCTGTATCGAACAGCACGGAGTTGGGCACGACGATGCCGCAGCGTCCGGCGGGGCTGCGCTCGATCCGCGCCATCACCGACTGCAGGAACAGCCAGGCGGTCTCGGCCGTCCGGTACTGCACTGGGAAGTTGTCCTGAACGAGCTTCTCCTCCTCGCCGCCGAAGGGCGGGTTGGTGAGCACGACGTCCACGCCCGCGCGCTTGACCTCCGCCAGCGACACGTTCAACGAGTTCTGCTCGGTGAAGCTCGGCCGGTCGATCCCATGCAGCAGCAGGTTCATCTGGCCCAGCAGGAATGGCATCGGCTTCTTCTCGATCCCGCGCAGCCCGGCCTTCACCTGCTCGACCTCGGACGCCGACACGTTCCCAGCCGTCATGTGCTTGAAGGCCTCGATGAGGAAGCCTCCGGTGCCGGCTGCCGGGTCGAGGACCGTCTCGCCGGGACGGGGGTCGACCTGCTCGACGATGAACCGGATCAGCGGACGTGGCGTGTAGAACTCACCCGAGTCGCCGGCTGCGTCCCGCATCTCGCGGAGCATGGTCTCGTAGAAGACCGCCATGGCGTGCATCTCGTCGCGGTGGGAGAACTCGACCTTGTTGACCTGGTCGAC
>CAKUSI010000290.1 GCA_934678955.1 uncultured Austwickia sp.
GCCAAGCGCGCGAGTTCCTGCAACGCCTCCAACACCTTGCCGTCCTGACCGACGAGACGTCGAGGGACTCGGCCCTCTTCGGAATCCACGATGGCCACCGCCGCCCGATCTCCATCGATATCGACGTCGATGTCGCCGTCCATGTCCGCGATGTCGAGGAGGCGCTCAAGGAAGTCGGCCGCGATCTCTCCTTCTCTCTCGAGCTGCTCCGTGCGCTCAGGCGAGAGGGGACGCTTACCCCTACCGAGGCCCCCTGACGCGGCGGCCGAGCCCGGGGCGGAGTCGTCGTTCTCAGCGTCGTCGTCCTCGCCCTCGTGGTCCTCGCCCTCGCCGTGGTCGCCCTCGTCGTCGTCCTCAGCCTCCTCCTCGAGGCCCTCGCCTGCGCCGCCGGCAGCCGCGTCCGCCGCATCGGTCTCATCCACGGCATCCGCCTCATCAGGAGCCGACCGGTCCTGGTCCGCGATACCGTCCCCGTGGTCGTGCACGGTGTCGACCTCGGGGCTCCCTGGCGCGTCCGTCAGAGGGAGGGAGGGCCCAGCGGAAGCCACCTCACCCACGGCGCCGGAATCCTGGTCCGACGGTTGCTCCCCCGTCGAGTCGGTCGGCTGTTCGCTCAGTGCGTCGCCCGTCTGGAGGGGTTCCTGTGCGCTCATCGTGTCTCCTGCTCACTGGGCGGGCGGAACGCCCGCGGATGGGGGTCGTGGGGCCGTACGGCGAGGACTGCCGGCCAGGACTGGCCAGGGCTCGCCACCGCCCTGAGTGCGCCGTGTCAGGTGCTTTGGTCTGCGGCCGTCGACGCAAGGCCGACGGTGCGGACGGGACCGATCCGGCGCACCAGGGTCAGCGCCGGCGATTCTTGCGCTTGACAGGCTGATTTCGCTGGCCGGACGGCTTTCTCCGGGGCGGGTTGCCGTTGGCTCCGGCGCTGCCATCTCCTGCCCCGTTAGTTCCGGTGGACGGCGCGGCGGAGTCGGACTCACCCTCGGAGTCCTCCTGGTGCAAGCCCGGGAGCGAAAACTTCACCGGTGACTTGCCCTTGCGGATCCGGCGCTCGTGCAGATCCTTCTCCGCCTGACTTCCCGGGGCCGGCATCCGCTTGATCACGAAATATTGCTGCCCAGCGGTCCACAGGTTGGTGACCAGCCAGTAGAGCAGGACGCCGATGGGGAAGTTGACGCCGGAGACCGCGAAGATGAGCGGCATGACATACAGCAGGATCTTCTGCTGCTGAGCGAACGGGTTGTCGAGGGCCGACGCCGGCATGTTCTTGCGCATCAGCTGGTGCTGCGTCCAGAACGTGGAGGCCGACATCAGGATGACCAGCACGACGGTGAGGATCTTGGCCTCGAGGGAGTCCGAGTGCAGGAAGCTGGAGCTCAGCGGCGCGCCGAACAGGGTCGAGCTCTCCGCCTCTGCGGCAAGGTGCGCGGTGAGCGGGCCCGCGGCGCGCACCCCGCTGTTACGGTCTGCCACCCGGCTCAGGTTGTTCAGCACGCTGAAGAGCGCGAAGAACACCGGCATCTGCAGCAGGATCGGCATGCACGAGCTGAACGGGTTCGTGCCCGTCCGCCGGTACAGGTTCATCGTCTCCTCGGACATCGCCTGACGCGATTCCGGGTCGGTCTTCCCCTTGTATTTCTGCTGGATCTTCTGCATCTCCGGTTGGATCAGCTGCATCCGCCGAGAGCTTTGAATCTGCTTCACGAACAGTGGGATCAGCAGGATCCGGACAACCACCACCAGACCCGCGATCGAGGCGGCCCACGTCCAGCCGCTCGCGGAGGGGGCACCCAGAGTCGTGAAGACCGCATGGAAGCCCACCAAGACCCACTCGACTACCCACCGCAGCGGGAACAGAAGCTGGTCATACCACGCCATGTCAGTGCATTCCTCTCGGGCGGGACTGCTGCCCGCCAATGGTGTCGGACGTCGTCGCGGCGAAGGAACCGCACCGCGCTCCGTCCTCCAGCGTTGCGTCCAGGCTCGCCTGTCGCGCCCGCGTTGCCCGACCATGAGCTTCCCAGTCGGGCAACCCGTGCGCCCCTCGAGGCGGGACATGATCGACGCCGCCCGCCGCCCAGGGATGGCAGCGCAGGAGTCGCCGGGCCGCAAGCCAGACACCCACGAGGGGACCAAACCGGCGCACCGAGGAGAGCGCGTAAGCGGAGCAGGACGGGTAGTACCGACAGCTCGACGGCAAGAGCGGTGAGATCAGGATCTGGTAGCCCCGCAGCAGCACCTCGAGCGGCCACGACATGAACCGGGTCAAGAGCGAAGGTCCCTGCGACGTCTCCGATCGTTCCGGCGCAGGTGAGCAGGACACCTTCACGGCGAGACCTTGCCTGCGGTCCCTGAGGTGCCCGGGTCGGCGTCCAGGACGGTCCGACCGCGATCGGCGAGCGCTCGGCTGGAAGGCGCCGACACGATCCGCCGCAGGCACCGATCGATGTCGCGCCCGAGTTCGTCGTATGAGGCGGCGGCCGCCGCCGGCTGCGCACGCACCACGACGTCCACCCCGGCCGGTAGATCTTCGATCCGCTCGGCCATGAGCGCACGCAGGCGACGCTTCGTACGATTGCGCACCACCGCGTTGCCGACGGCCTTGGAGACCACGAAGCCCACGCGGGCCGGTGCGCTACCCCTGGATTCCCGGGCGGCGAGGTGCATCACGAGCGATCGACTGCCGCTGCGTCGGGCGCGGACCGCCGCGCTGAAGTCCTCGCGGTGCCGCAGTCGGTGCCGCGCCGCAAGCACGGCGAACCGCTCAGGCCGACAGCTCGACGCGTCCCTTGCGGCGACGCGCGGCGATGATCGCGCGGCCGGCGCGGGTGGCCATGCGGTGACGGAAACCGTGCGTCTTCGCACGTCGGCGGTTGTTGGGCTGGAAGGTGCGCTTGGTCACGGTGCTCTCCGTCGGTGGCGGTGGTCACTGGGCCGAGCGTCCCGGCCGCGATCGGACGTCCGCCGCCCCGAAGGAAACTCGAAGTCCCGCGCGATCGCGAGTCAGTGGGCCCGAGGCAGACGGGCATGCGAAGACGGCCGTGAGCACGGCCATCGACTACGGTACGGGAGGTGACGAATAAGGGTCAAACCGCGTCGCAGCCAGCAGGACCTCTGCCACGTGGCGGGACCCGCACGAAGTGGATCCGTCCGCGAGGGTGGATCCCCGATCGGAATCACAGCACTTCGAAGGACGCCTCGACACATGATGTCAGGCCTCTTTGAATCCTCTTGTCCCCGAGGAGTTTCCGTCGGTTGACATATCGTGCACACTCTGTGGAAACGCCTGTGGATAAAGGGGTCCGCGTGCGTGTCGGACCGGCGGACATCGTACGATGACGGCCTGACTTCTCCCGTCAGCCGCGGGGCGCGAGGTCGCCCCCCGACTCCCTCGCACGCTCCGACGTCAGGATTTGCCGTGACCGACCCGAACGACCACGACGTCGTCTGGCAGGAGGCGCTGGGATCGTTGTCGGGAGTGACCGCGAGGGACCGCGCGTTCCTGCGCCAAGGTCGGCTGCTAGGCTGGTTGAACGGCACCGCGCTCGTGGCGGTGCCCGATGACCTCACGAAGGACGTCCTGGAGACTCGTGTCCGGGAAGAACTCATCGCGGCACTGGAACTCATTGTCGGGCAGCCGACGAAGCTCGCGGTGACCGTCGATCCCGCCCTCCGGGAGAGCCTCGCCGTCGACTCCGCCGAGCATCCGTCGGCGGACCACGACGAGGCATCCGGACCTCTGGAGGGTGACCTCGTCGGCGGCAACGGACAGCAGGGCGGTGGCGAGCGCCCCACGGAGGCCGTCGGCGCGATGATCCGCCCGCGCGACGAGAGCGCGACGGTCAGCAGCGGGCACGCCCGACTGAACCCGAAGTACACCTTCGACAGCTTCGTCATCGGGTCGAGCAACCGGTTCGCTCACGCCGCGGCGGTCGCGGTCGCCGAGGCGCCGGCGGAGGCATACAACCCCCTATTCGTGTATGGCGACTCCGGGCTCGGCAAGACCCACCTGCTGCACGCCATCGGCCACTACGCGCGCCAGATCTACCCCGAGGTGAGCGTGGCGTATGTGAACTCCGAGGAGTTCACCAACGACTTCATCAACTCCATCCGGGACGACAAGGCCGCGAGCTTTCAACGTCGCTACCGCGAGGTGGACGTCCTGCTCATCGACGACATCCAATTCCTGGGCGGCAAACTGCAGACCCAGGAGGAGTTCTTCCACACGTTCAACACGCTGCACAACGCGAACAAGCAGGTCGTGATCACCAGCGACGTGCCGCCGAAGATGCTTCAGGGCTTCGAGGCCCGCATGCGCAGCAGGTTCGAGATGGGGCTTCTCACCGACGTTCAACCGCCGGACCTCGAGACGCGGATCGCGATCCTGCGCAAGAAGGCGCAGCAGGAGCGACTGACCGTCCCGGACGAGGTCCTGGACTTCATCGCCAGCCGCATCTCGACGAACATCCGCGAGCTCGAAGGCGCGTTGATCCGCGTGACCGCGTTCGCGAGCCTCAACCGACAGGACGTCGACCTGAGCCTGACCAATGCGGTCCTGAAGGATCTGATGCCGGATGGGTCGTCCAACCAGATCACGGCGACGATGATCATGGCGCAGACCGCGGCCTACTTCGGATTCACGATCGACGATCTCTGCGGGCAATCCCGGTCGCGCGTGCTGGTCAACGCGCGCCAGATCGCAATGTATCTGTGTCGCGAGCTCACCGAGCTTTCTCTGCCGAAGATCGGGCAGCAGTTCGGTGGCCGCGACCACACCACCGTGATGCACGCGTACCGCAAGATCAGCTCGCTGATGGCCGAACGACGGAGCGTCTACAACCAGGTCACAGAACTCACGATGCGCATCCGCTCGGCATCCACCTGAGGCGCTCTTCGCTCGCTGGGGACTCCTCCGCGCGCTTCTGCGATGCGTGTGTCCCCTGATCCGCAAGACTTGATCACCAAGGCCTGATCACCAAGACTCGATCCGCAAGGCTTGATCCACAGGGCTTGATCCACAGGGCGTCCTGCTGAGTGTGGACAACGACGCAGGCAGCCTGGCAGATGATTTCGGAATGACAGGTGATTTCGGACATCTTG
>CAKUSI010000291.1 GCA_934678955.1 uncultured Austwickia sp.
ACATCGCGGAGCACGGGCATGTTGTGGACGCGCCCGGGCTCAAGCCGGAGCACTACGAGGTGTTCGACTGCGCGATGGGCGAGCGGGCGATCTCCCCGATGGGGCACGTCCGGATGATGGCGGCCTGCCAGCCGTTCCTCTCGGGCGCGATCAGCAAGACCGTCAACCTGCCCGAGACGGCCACCGTCGAGGACATCGAGGAGGTCTACCTCCAGGGCTGGAAGCTCGGGCTGAAGGCGCTGGCCGTCTACCGAGACAACTGCAAGGTCGGCCAGCCGCTGTCCGACGCGAAGGCGAAGGGCGCCGACGCCGAGACGGCCGCTCCGAAGGTCGAGCGGGTCATCGAATACCGTCCGGTGCGCAAGCGCCTGCCGAAGCGGCGTCAGTCGGTGACGACGTCGTTCACGGTCGGCGGCGCGGAGGGCTACCTGACGGCCTCCAGCTACCCGGACGACGGGCTGGGCGAGATCTTCCTGAAGTTCGGCAAGCAGGGCTCGACCCTCGCCGGCCTGATGGACGCCTTCTCGCTCGCGGTGTCGGTCGCGCTGCAGTACGGGGTGCCGCTGGAGACGTACGTCGAGAAGTTCACGAACCTGCGCTTCGAGCCCGCCGGCCTGACCGACGACCCGGACGTGCGGATGGCGCAGTCGATCATGGACTACGTGTTCCGCCGCCTGGCGCTGGACTACCTCGACTTCGACACGCGCTCGTTCATGGGCATCCACACGGCGCAGGAGCGGGCCCGCCAGCTGGAGACCGGCTCGTACGCTCCGGTGTCCGACTCGCAGGAGGACATCGAGGAGGCGCTGGAGGGGTACTCGCAGAGCGCCGCCGAGAAGCACCCGCCGGCGACGGCGACCCACCTGGCGCACACGCTGGAGATCAAGTCCGGCTCGGGCGTGGCGGCGGCGAAGGAGGCAGACCCGCACGTGCACAGCTCAGCCGAGCTGATGGAGCAGTTCCACGGCAAGGTCGCCGACGCCCCCATGTGTATGACGTGCGGGATCAAGATGCGCCCCGCGGGGAGCTGCTATGTGTGTGAGGGCTGCGGGAGCACCTCCGGCTGCAGCTGAGCCGCGCTGACCAGACCCGCCGTGGTGGGCCGACCTGCGGGGGCGCCCCACCACGCGGTCGTGTGGCGCGCCGTCGTGTGGGCTGCCGCGCCGTCGTTCGTATGGATGGCCGCCGTCTTTCGTATGGATGAGGGCCCGCTGCCGCGCATGGAACCCCGCGCATCCGCGGGGTTCCATGCGCGGATCCGGTGCGCTGCCGGCGGTTCCGGGCGCGGATCATGGACTCCGACGGAACCAGAGCCACACGCGCGGGGCCGGCACAGCCGGCCCAAGGTCACAGCAGCCAGCCAAAGGTCACGCAGGCTGGCCAGAGGTCACAGCAGCCGGCCCGAGGTCAGCGCAGCAGGCCCGCCGCAGCGGTGAACGTGCCGAAGCTCAGCACCGTCGACACCAGGATGACCCGCGCGATCCGTCCGTTGTCGGCGCCGAACCGCTCGGCGAGCACCGAGATGTTCGCGGCGCTCGGCAGCGCGGCGGTGAGCACGAGGACTGCCAGCGCAACCGGGGCCAGCCCCAGCCCCGCGGCGATGGCGGCCGTGCCCACCGTCCACATGGCCAAGGGGTGGGCGAGGAGCTTCAGCGCGGACAGCCAGCCGATGTCGGCGCCCGCGCCGCGCCCGGGCGTCCGCGGTCGCGGGGTCATCTGCGCCCGCGCCAGCACGGCCCCGATCGTGAACAACGCGGCCGGGGAGGCCGCCTGAGCGAGCATCTCGATCGTGGTCTGTACGGGCGTGGGCAGGTCCAGGTCGACCCACCCCGCCAGGCAGCCCAGCGCGATGGCCCAGGGCAGCGGGTTGCTCGCCATCCGCCGGGCGGCGACGAGGAGTTCGGGCAGCACCCCCCGGTCTGATTGCCCGCGATGTGCGAGCGTGAGCGCCAGCGACTGGAACACGATGATGTCGACGAGCAGGCTGGCGATGATCGGGCCGGCCGCCGCGTCCCCGAACAGGGACGTGAGCAGCGGAATCCCCATGAACCCGGAATTCGGGATGATCGCGATGAGCCCCCCGAAGGAGGCGTCGAGCCAGGTGTGTCCCGCGCGCCGCGCGGGCAGCACCCCGAGGGTCAACACCACCAGGCCCGCCAGGAGCCACACGCCCAGCACCACCGGGTCGAGGAATTCGGCGATCGGGGTGCGCGCCCCGAAGTCGTACAGCATCGCGGTGAGGGCGAAATACAGCACGAACACGTTGAGTCCGGGGACCGCCGCCAGCGGGAGCAGGCCGCCGCGGGCGGCGAGGAACCCGATCAGGATCAACGCGAAGAACGGAAAGGTCGCCGCCAGGACTGCTGCCACGCGCTCATCTTCGCTGCGGCCCGCCTCGCGCACCCGGTCGTCACCGAATGCCGGGACCGAGCGTACCTGTGGATAACAAACGACATCAAACCGCGTCACACGGCATCATTTCGTGGCATGAACCTCCACGAGATGCCCCCGCCCGCGACACTGTCTTTCGACGAACTCCCTTCGGACTGGCCGAGCCGCCCGCTCACCGACCCCTTGATCGCCTCCGGAGTGGTGGACCTGTGCGTGCCGCTCCGGGACCGAAGCGCCTGGAGCGTGGCCGTCCTCCTGTGCGACGCGAGTTCCCGCCTGCTGCAGCCGTGCCTCGTCGGCGACGTGCCGCGGGTCTGCAACGACCTGGACAAGGTCCGGCTGCTCAAGCCGTTCGCGCAGTTCGCGCGCGAGCGCGACGGTGGGCTGCTGGTGGTCCGGGCGCGCCCCGGCGAGCGCGCCGCCGACGAGGAGGACCGATCCTGGGCGCGGGTGGCCCAGCGCGCCTGCGAGGTGCGCTCGGTACGCCTCGTCGGGGTCTGGCTCGCCACGCCGCGCGGGGTGTGCCGCCTCGACGACCCGCACCGTCTCGCCGCCTGAGCTCACCCTCCGGAAGGGCTTGCCCGGGCGAGTTCCAGGTCGTCGGCCGGTGCGGTTCGTTCCAGGCCAGTAGCATTCCCGGTATGGCGGCCCTCAACGTGTACGGCGAAGAGTTGCAGCCCTGCAGCACGGATCCGATGACCGGATTCTTCCGGGACGGCAACTGCATCCTGGGCAGTCAGGCCCTCGGCGGACACACCGTGTGCGTGGTGGCCACGGAGGAGTTCCTCCGCCACCAGGTCGCCACCGGCAATGATCTCGTCACCCCCGCCCCGCACTTCGCGTTCCCCGGCCTCAAGCCCGGCGACTCCTGGTGCGTGCTGGCGGCCCGGTGGCGGCAGGCATACGAGGACGGGTGCGCCTCACCCGTCCGCTTGGCCGCCACCAACATCCTCGCCCTCGAGGTCGTGCCGCGGGAGTGGCTCCTCGAGCACGCCGTGGACGCGCCAGACGACCTCAGCGAGCTCCTCGGCCCGGCCAGCTGACCCCGCCCGTTCACCCGGCCGGCTGGCGCAGGCCCCTCACAGGTCGGCGATCAGCGCGCCGGATCGTCGGGGGAGGGGGAGGGCCACAGACCATCGTCCGCGGGCGGGGAAGACGCGGGATCCACGGGAGTGCCATACCCCAGCGCGTACCGGGCGAGCGGCAACGGCAAGGGCATCGGCGAGGGTCGCGTGGCCTTGCCATGGCCCGCGGCGCTCCGCCGCCGCGCCCGCTCCTCCACGTCCAGGTGGCTCAGGACCCCCTCGATCGCGGCGAGGACCGAGCCGTGCAGGAGCCAGGTGGACGGGTCGTCGCGGCCGTCCACGAAGTAGAGCTCGGTCAGGATGGCGCGGGTCTCCCGCAGGATCTCCAGGGTCTCCGCGAGGGCGTCCTCCGCCTCCAGCCGGCGCCCCTCGGCCTCGGCGACGACAAGCGTCCCGAACGCCTCGGCCGCGTCCGCCATGTCCAGCAGGACCACCGAGAAGGCGCCGCGGAGTTCCTCGTCGTGCCCGGCCGCGATTCTGTCGGCGTCGCCCGACCCGTCGTGGCCGGCAGCGCGCCCGCCCCCTGGGCCGCTCGGGTCGACCGAGGGCGGCAGGTGGTCCTGCAGCGTCTCGAACATGACCCGGAGCGAGAGGACCGTGGACTCCAGCGCGGCCAGGCCGCTGCGCAGCGAGGGGACCACGTTCGCGCGGGCCAGGGAGCGCGGGTTGAGTTTGCGGCGCTCCTCCACCTCCGCGACGGTGCCGTCGGCGGCGAGGACGAGGGGTGCCAACTCGTGGGTCTGCAGGCGCCACGTGGAGAGGCGGTCGGCGTCCACGCGCTCCACGATCTCGTTGCCCGCCCGCCGCAGCAGACCCGCCGTGGCGTCGGCGACCTCCCGGACCGCGTCCGCCCCGCGCTGCGCCGCGATCGGCGGCGGGAACAGCAGGGTGAACGCCACGCCCACACCCGCCCCCACCAGCGTGTTGAGCACGCGGGTGCCGGCCGCCGTCTCGTGCTGGGACACCCCCAGGATCAGCATCGCGCTGATCGGCGCCTCGAGCAGGGAATCCCGCAGCCGCAGCAAGTGGCCGGCGATCAGGGCCGAGGCGATCACCAGGCCGAGACTCGCCCAGCTCAGCCCGACCCAGCTCGAGACCACGATCGCGAGGAACACCCCGGTCAGGACCGCGGCGATCCGCAAGAGGCTCATCCGCAGGGTCGCGTACAGACTGGTCTGCACCACCAGCAGCGCCGTGAGCGGTCCGGTCAGGTCCGTGCCCCCGGGGATGAGGGCCTTGCCGAGCAGATAGGCCAGCACCGACGCGCTCGTCAGCCGCGCGATGTCCTTGAGCGCGGAGGCGGCCCGGCGCCGGATGCGGGCCAGGTCGCGGCGGCGGATCCGCCTCCGCGACAGGCTCTCCGCGAGCAGGCTCAGGGTCGGTGACCTCACTCGCGCAGGATCGCACGCCGTCGGAGAGAATGCGCCCATGGCCACGATCGCCCTGACCGCCGCCGACGAGGAACGCCGGGTTGCCTTCCACCGAATGCGGCGGGTGGCGACGTCGCTGCTCGTCGTCGCGGCGATCGTCTTCGTGTTGACGCTGCACCGCGACGGGGCGTGGGGCTACGTGAACGCCACCGCCGAGGCCGCCATGGTGGGCGCGCTCGCCGACTGGTTCGC
>CAKUSI010000292.1 GCA_934678955.1 uncultured Austwickia sp.
GTGTACGAGTGTCGCCGGCCATGTGGGGATCGACCAATCCTCGAGCGGTGGGGTGGGGAGAGCTCATGACGACCTCCGTGTCGTGGGCCTTCGCGAACCGGGAGCGAAGCGCTCCGGCCGGCGTCGGCCGGTCGGGCCATCCGTGGCCCGACGCGTGGGGTTCTTTCCCATCGGCACGCACGGGGCGAGAGTGAGGCCTCATACGTGGTCGTTCTTCCGGACCCTGCGCCCGCCGCCTCGCGATCCCTCTACCCTGGTCGGGTCGCACCCACGCGGCGCGGCTGGTTGGATTCGAACACCCGAGTGAAGATGATGGGCCCCGTGACGATTTCGACCTCCTCCGACGACCTGACGCACGCCGTCAGGCTGCTCCGGGACGAGGTCGCCGTCGTGGATCTACCCCTTGACGTGGCGGGGGCGGACCAGGCCCGGGTGGCGCGTCACGACATGCTCGCGCAGCTCGACGACTACGTGATCCCGCGGCTCGCGGACATCGAGGCGCCGATGCTCGCGGTCGTGGGCGGGTCTACGGGCGCGGGCAAGTCCACGCTGGTCAACAGCCTGGCCGGGCAGGTGGTCAGCCTCGCCGGCGTGCTGCGGCCCACGACGCGGGCCAGCGTGCTCGTCCACCACCCGTCCGATGAGCACTGGTTCGAGGGGACCCGGATCCTGCCGGGACTCGCTCGCGTCAGCGGCCCCGCGACCAGCGACGACCCGGGCGCCGTCCGCCTGGCGGCCGCCGAGGGCCTGCCCGCCGGCATCGCGCTGCTCGACGCCCCCGACATCGACTCCGTGGTGGAGGCCAACCGGGACCTCGCCCGTCAACTGCTGGGAGCGGCGGATCTGTGGCTGTTCGTGACCACAGCGTCGCGGTACGCCGACGCGGTCCCCTGGACCTTCCTCCGTCAGGCGTCCGAGCGGGGCACGTCGGTGGCGATCGTGCTCGACCGGGTCCCGCCGGAGGCCGTCGTCGCGATCGGTGACCACCTGGCGGGCATGCTCGCGAAGGAGGGGCTGACCTCGGCGCCGGTCTTCACGCTGACCGAGGCCCACCTGGACGCCCAGGGACTGCTGCCCGAGATGGAGGTCGCGCCCCTGCGGGAATGGCTCACACGCCTCGGAGAGGACGCGCGGGCGCGGGGCATCCTCGTGCGCCGCACATTGTCCGGCGCGCTGGACTCCATCGACGCGCGGGTGGAGGAACTGGCCGAGGCGAGCAGCATGCAGGTGCAGACCGTGCAGCAGCTGCGCACGATGGTGCAGACGGCGTACGCCGAGGCCAGCGCCGACGTCGAGCGGGGGATCAGCGACGGCTCGCTGCTGCGGGGGGAGGTCCTCGCCCGCTGGCAGGAGTACGTCGGGACCGGCGAGCTCTTCAAGAGCATCGAGGCAGCCGTCGGCCGCGTCCGCGACCGGGTCACCTCCGCCCTGACCGGCCGGCCCGCGCCGACCTCCGACCTGGGGGAGGCCCTGCACTCCGGCGTCGCCCAGCTGCTGCTCGCGCACGCGGAATCGGCCGCCGAGCAGGTCCGGCGCCGGTGGCTGCAGGTGCCCGGCGGCGAACCCGTGGTCGCCGCGCACCCCGAGCTGGGTTCGTTGCCCCAGGAGATGCCCGCCGAGGTGGAGCGCCTGGTCCGCGAGTGGCAGGACGACATCCTGGAGCTGGTCCGCGCCGAAGGGAAGGACCGGCGGACGACCGCACGGGTGCTCTCGTTCGGGGTCAACGCGCTCGGGGTGGTGCTGATGCTCGTGGTGTTCAGCCACACGATGGGGCTCACCGGCGCGGAGGTCGGCGTGGCCGGCGGCTCGGCCGTGCTCGCGCAGCGCCTCCTGGAGGCGATCTTCGGCGACCAGGCGGTCCGCGAGCTGGCCCGCAAGGCCCGCGAGGGCCTCATCGAACGCACGGATGCCCTCTACGCCGGGGAGGAGGAGCGGATTCTGTCCGCCCTGACCGACTACGACCTCGACACCGAGCAGCCGGAACGCCTGCTGCGCGCCGCTGCCTCCGTGAAGGCCAGCCGATGAGACGCCGCGAACGACACCCCGCGCCTCCTGTGGCCGACCCGACGGTCACGCTGCGGACGGCCGTCGAGGGGCTGACCAGCGCCCTGGACGCGGGCGGCACACACCTCCCGCCGGACCGCGTGGCCAGCGCCGAGCGAGTGCTGGCGAAGGCCGCCGAGCGGTTGTCCCTCTCCGGCGGGCATACGGTGGTCGCCCTGGCGGGCTCGACCGGAGGCGGCAAGTCGTCCCTGTTCAACGCGCTCGTCGGAGCGGAGGTCGCCAGGGTCGGCGCGCTGCGCCCGACCACGTCGCGCATTTCCGCCGCCGTGTGGGGCCCGGACTCGGCCGCCGACCTGCTCGACTGGGTCGGCGCGGAGCAGCGACACCACGTCGCGCCGGGTTCGACGGGCGCGTTCGGGTGGGGCCGCCCCGGGGACATACCGACCGGGCCGGACGGACTGGTCCTGCTCGACCTTCCCGACGTGGACTCGCTGCGGCCGGAGCACCGCGCCGAGGCAGACCGTGTCCTCGCTCTCGCGGACGTGTTCGTCTGGGTGACCGACCCGCAGAAGTACGCCGACGCGCTGCTGCACGAGCAGTACCTGCGCCGAGCGACCCGGCACGAGGCGGTCACGCTCGTCGTGCTGAACCAGGCGGACCGGGTCACGCCGCAGGAGGCGGAGGAGTGCCGCGCCGACCTGCACCGGCTGCTGGGTGAGGATGGCCTGCCCGCGACCGAGGTGATGCTGACCTCGACCCGTACCGGGCAGGGACTGCCCGAACTGCGCGAAGCCCTGATGGGCGCGACGGCCGCCGCCACCGCGGCGCGGGCTCGACTCCTGGCCGACGTGCAGCGGGAGGCCGATGCGCTCGCTCCCCACGTGGGCAACTCGGAGCCGAGCGTCGACGTGGAGGCGGACAGTGAGCTGCTCGAGGCGCTGAGCCGGGCCGCCGGGATCCCCATCGTGTTGCAGTCGGTGGCCGCGGACTACCGGCGCCAGGCGGACTCGCGGGTCGGCTGGCCCTACGTGCGGTGGGTACGGCGGCTCCGCCCCGATCCGCTGAAACGATTGCGCCTGGAAGGCGCCGGGTCGGCCGCGCACGACGTGGCCGTGCTGCTGGGGCGCTCGTCGCTGCCGCAGCCGACGCCCTCGGCCCGCGCCGCCGTGGAGCTGACGAGCCGCAAGCTCGGTACGCGCGCGTCGCGGGGGCTGCCGGGTCAGTGGGCGCTCGCCGTCCAGGACGCGGCGACGCCCGACCGCGCCCTCCTGGGCGACGCGCTGGACCAGGCGATCCTGCGGACCCCGCTCCGTGACCGGAGCCCGCTGTGGTGGGGACTGGTCAACGTCCTGCACGTGGTGTTCGCGCTGGCGGCGGCGGCCGGCCTGGTGTGGCTGCTGGTGCTCGCGGCGTTCGGCTTCCTGCAGATGCCGGTGGCCGAGGTGCCGAGCTGGGGTCCGTTCCCGCTGCCCACGGTGCTGCTCGCAGGGGGAGTGCTCGGCGGGCTGGCACTGGCAGCGCTGATTCGTCCCTTCGCGCGGGCCGGCGCCCGTCGCCGACGCGAGCAGGTCGAACAACGACTCCGCGCCCAGATCGGCGAGGTGGCCGAGGACCACTTGCTCAGGCCCGTCAGGGGCGTGCTGGAGGAGCATCGGCGCACCCGCGAGGGCCTCACGGCGGCCCGCAGCTGAGGTCGTCCACACCCCCTGCCGAGGGAGTGGAGATCCACAGGCCGCCCGATGGTGGGGGCGCGCGCCGCCTCTGGCCGCGAGGGTGAGGGCGTCGGGCCGAGCGGCCCGAGACCCGGGTGGATCATCCGTCCGGGGAGGCCCGCAGGGAAGGCGCGGAGATGAACGAGACCTACGTGACGATGATCGGCAACGCGGTGGAGGACCCGGTGCGTCGGACGACGCGCAGTGGGACGCCGTTCGTGACGTTCCGGATCGCCTCGACGGTGCGGCGGCGACGACCGGACGGCGAGTACGAGGACGCGGGCACGAGCTTCGTGAACGTGATGGCGTTCCGGCAGTTGGCCCGCAACATCGCGGACTCGGTCTCCAAGGGGCAACCCCTCGTCGTCAACGGGAGGTTGAGGGTGAATCGGTGGCAGCGGGAGGAACGCAGCGGGGTGTCCGTGGAGATCGACGCCAACAGCGTGGGTCACGACCTCACGCGCGGGGTCTCCAAGTTCACGAAGGTGCTGCCCCTGCGCCTGGAGCAGGGCAGCAATCCCGCCCGGGTGCCGGGGGAAGACCGGTGGGAGGGTGCCGGGCAGGGCGGGCGCTTCGAGGGAACGGCGGTACGCGAGGTGGCTCCGTACGATCCGGACGGTCCGGCGGCCGACATCGACCTGTCAGGGTGCGTGGAACTGCCGGACGGGGTGGAGCTGTCGCACATCATGGACCTGCTGGGCGACGACGATCCGTCCGGTGGAGGGAACCTTTCGGAGGGCGTGGGGATGACGGACGACATCGACGACGGGCCACTGGACCTCGGCGGCGCGGGTGGCCTGACCTCGCGGTTGACCGGCTGAAGAGTCACCCCCCACGTTCCCGGTCACGGCCCGCCGCTGTGGCCGGGTCGTGGCCGGGCCTGGCCCGTCTCACACGTGGCGGGGTTGCCGTGCCGCGCCTGGTCGTGGACTGTATGGCCCCTGGCGGGGTGACCGTCCTGCCATGTGACGGGGCGGCCTTGCGCTTCGGGAGGGAGCGATTCGGGCGGGGCGCCGGCGACGGCTAGCCTGGCGGGCATGGCGGAGTTCATCTACACCATGACCAAGGCCCGCAAGGCCGTTGGCGACAAGCTGATCCTCGATGACGTGACGATGGCGTTCTACCCGGGCGCCAAGATCGGCATGGTCGGGCCCAACGGCGCCGGCAAGTCGACGATCCTGAAGATCATGGCCGGGCTCGACCAGCCCTCCAACGGGGAGGCGCGGCTGTCCCCGGGATACTCCGTCGGCATCCTGCTGCAGGAGCCGCCGCTGAATGAGGACAAGGACGTGCTCGGCAACGTCGAGGAGGGCCTCGGCGAGATCAAGCGCAAGCTCGACCGGTTCAACGAGATCTCTGCCCTGATGGCCGAGCCC
>CAKUSI010000293.1 GCA_934678955.1 uncultured Austwickia sp.
ATGTCCTGGACGAACTGCGTGGCCCCGCCACGCCCGAACGAGGCCCCCAGACTGGGGACCGTGGCGCTGTGTCATATGCGCGCTTGGTTCTCGATCTGTAGGGCACCCATCGCTGTGAAGAGCTTCTTGATCAGGTAGTTCTCTTCATTGTCCAGCGTCGCGCCGCCGAGCGAGGCGATGCCCATCGTCCGGTTGAGCTTGCGGCCCTGGGCGTCCGTGTCCTGCCAGGTCCGGCGTCGCGTCGCGAGGATCCGGTCGGCGATCATGTCCGTCGCCTGGTCCAGCCCGAGGGACTCCCACTCCGTGGCGTGCGGGCGCCGGTAGAGAACCTTCGTCTGCCGGGTCGGCGCGTTGACGAGCTGCTCGGAGGCGCTGCCCTTGGGACACAGGCGTCCGCGGCTGACCGGCGACTCCGGGTCGCCCTCGATCTGCACGATCTTCTCGTCCTTGACGAAAATCTGCTGCCCGCAACCGACGGCGCAATAGGGGCAGACCGACTTGACGACGCGATCCGCCCGGGCCGTGCGAGCCGTCCAGTCACGCGTCTGCTTCGACTGCACGGCCGGACCGCGGCGAGGAAGTCGCCGGTGCGGAACTGCCGTACGACCGGCCAGTCCACGAAGAACCTCGCCATCGGTCCCTCCTTCTCCGTAGGGTGCGCCGCGTGTGAGCTGCGCAACAGAGATGTCAGCAACAGGAGAGTAACCCGACATCCGCCAAGGCCGCTCCTCGGCCCACGCCGCCCACGGCCCACGCCGCCCACGGCCCACGCCGCCCACGGCCCATGCCCCCCTCGGCCCACGCCGCCCACGGCCCACGCCGCCCACGGCCCATGGTGGGTGAGGGCGTCACGGCTCCCGCCGGATGACCAGCGGCAGCACCGCGTCGGCACCGGCGCGACGCAACGCCGCGGAGGCCAGCGTCACCGGCCAGCCGGAGGCTGTCGCGTCCACCACCAGCAGGACGCACCGACCGTCGAAGCCCTCCGGGACCTCGGGCGAGCCGGCGTCGTCGAGGCGCTGCTGCCAGGCGGCGGCCTCGGCCGAGCCCGATGGGCGCTCTCCGCCGGGTTCGGTCGGCGGCGGCCGAACGTGCCAGTGGCCGACCGGCAGCCGACCCACGGCGGCGAGATGCTCCGCGGCCTGAGCGGCCAGCGGGTACGCATGAGTGCCGCCCGAATCGACGTACCGCGTCGCGTACGACACCACGAGATCCGACCGCCTGCCCCACTGGCGGCTCCACCGGGCGAGCACCCCGACCAGCGCGTCGAGCAGCTCGGGCGGCGCGTCGCCGGGGCGGTCGAGGCAGTCCCGCGCCGCCTGCTCCCACTCGGGAGCGTCCATCTCGATCAGCACGCGACCCTCGTCGGCGGCTTCGCCCGGGGGGATGCGGCCCCGCTTGCCGAAGGAGCCGCCAGGCCACATCTTGCGCGGCTCGTAGGCGTGGTCGACGCCGCGCAGGGCACGTTCCACGGCGGCCACGGCGTCCTGGCCGGGTCGCTCCGACAGCGGCTCCGGCAGGCGTCCCAGGCAGACCGAACAGCGCCCGCAGGGCCCGGCCCCCTCGTCGTCCAGACTGGCGCGCAGCAGCTCCATCAGGCAGGACCGGCCCGCCAGGTAGTCGCGCATGATCGCCGCCTCGCGCTCGCGGACCGCGACGATCCCCTCGTAGTGCGCGGCGTCGTAGTGCCAGGCCCTGCCCGTCGCCACCCACCCCTCGGGGGTGCGTTCGACGGCGCCGTCCACCGCGAGCTGCTTGAGCAGCAACTCGATGCGCCCCCGACGCAGCCCGGTCGCCGACTCCAGCGACACGAGCGTGTGCGCCCGCGGGTCGTCCGTGGCGTCCGCGCCGTGCGCATCGTCCGCGCCGAGCGCGTCGAGCAATCGGCGAGCCATGTCCTCGCGGGGGAGTGTGGCCGTCGCGAAGTGTCGCCAGACGCCCTCGTCGGCGTGGGCCGGCAGCAGGACGACCAGGGCGTGGTCGATGCCGCGACCGGCGCGGCCGACCTGCTGGTAGTAGGACACCGGCGACGGCGGCGAGCCCAGGTGCACGACGAATCCCAGGTCGGGTTTGTCGTAGCCCATGCCGAGCGCCGACGTGGCGACCAGCGCCTTGACCTCATTGCGCCGCAGCGCGTCCTCCAGGTGCTCGCGCTGCTCGGGCTCCAGCCGACCGGTGTAGGTGCCCACGGGGTAGTCCTCACCGTGCACCGCCCGGATCGCGCGGGTCGCCCGCTCGGCGTCGGCCACGGTCAGCGCGTAGACGATCCCGGAGCCCGCCAACCGCGGCAGGTGCTCGGCCACCCAGGCAAGCCGCTCCAGCGGCGTCAGGTGGGGCGTCACCGCGAGCTGCAGGCTGTCCCGCCCGAGCGGCCCCCGCAGCACGGTCGTCACGTCGCCGAGCTGGGCGGCGACGTCGGCGGTGACCCGCGCGTTGGCGGTCGCGGTGGTGGCCAGCACCGGCACTCCGTCGTCAAGACGGGCTAATACGTCGGTCACGCGGCGGTAGTCGGGCCGGAAGTCGTGGCCCCAGTCCGAGATCGCGTGCGCCTCGTCGATGACGAGCAGGCCCAGGCGTCCGCTGATCGCGGCCAGCACCCGCCGCCCGAAGCTGGGGTTGGCCAGCCGCTCCGGGGACACCAGGAGCACGTCGACGCGGTCGGCCAGGAGATCCTCCTCGATCCCCGACCAGGCGTCGATGTTGGAGGAGTTGATCGTGACGGCGCGCAGCCCCGCCCGGGAGGCCGCTTCCACCTGGTCGCGCATGAGCGCGAGCAACGGCGACACGACGAGGGTCGGCCCGGCCCCGGCCGCCCGCCGAGCGGCGGTCGCGCACCAGTAGACCGCCGACTTCCCCCAGCCGGTGGCCTGCACGACCAGCACCCGCGCGCCATCCCCGGCGAGCGCGGCCACGGCCCGCGCCTGATCCTCGCGCAGCCGAGCGCCGGGCCCCGCCAGCGCCTCGATGACCCGCGCGGACGCCGCCTCCCACCCTCCGGTGACCGTTTCGATGGGCGTCGCGGCCGCTATCGAGGGAGCCGCTGTCGGGGGAGCCTCTGTCGGGGGAGCCTCTGTCCGGAGAGCTCCCGTTGGGGGAGCCGCTGCCGGGGGAGCATTGCCAGGGGTGCTGCTCATGCCCGGCACGCTAACGCGGGGCACCGACAACCCTTCGTCCCCGTCCGACCGCCTGCCCGCCCGCGCTGCCGCAACCCCACCTCCGTCCGACCGCCTGTTCGCCCGCATCCTCCGCCCGCGCGTCTCAATGGGTGACATCGCCAGAGTCAGAGGGTGACATCACCAGAGGGTGACTCACGTCGAGGTGGGAGGACTCACGCCGTACGAGTGAGTTGTCCTGCACCGACGTGAGTTACCCCTTGGTGATGTCCCGGGCCCCGGCGCCGAACGCCCCCGCAAGCCCGCCCGTCGACCGGCCGAGCGGGAGCCGGCGCTGCCCGAAAAGTCGCCTTCGGCCTGGTGACTTCCCTATATATGGAGACATGACCGTCGTTGGTTTCCACGCCTCGCACGAGCAGATCTCCCCGCGACAACTCCTGCAGGACGTCCGCGACGCACAGGAGGCGGGCTTCGACGCGGCCATGTGCTCCGACCACTTCGCGCCCTGGGGCGAGCGGCAGGGGGAGTCCGGCTTCTCCTGGTCCTGGCTCGGCGCCGCGATGGCCACCACGGACTTGCCATACGGGTGTGTGTGCACGCCCGGCTACCGCTATCACCCGGCCGTCTTCGCGCAGGCCGCGGCCACGCTGGCCCAGATGTTTCCGGGGCGGTTCTGGGTGGCGCTCGGCAGCGGGGAGTGGTTGAACGAGTATGTCCTCGGCGGGCGCTGGCCCAGCAAGGACGAGCGGGATGCCCGGCTGCTGGAGTGCGCCGATGTGATCCGACGGCTCCTCGCCGGCGAGACCGTGACTCACCGCGGCCTGGTCACGGTCGAGGACGCGAAGATCTGGTCCCTGCCCGAGCAACCGCCCGCGCTGATCCAGCCCGCCGTCTCTGTCGCGACCGCCGCCCAGGGCGCCCGCTGGGCCGACGGGGTGGCGACCATCAACCAGCCGCACGAGAAGCTGCGGGCGCTCATCGACGCCTACCGCGAGGCCGGCGGCGACGGCAAGCTCATCCTGCAGGTCCACGTGTCGTGGGCGCCGACCGCGGACGAGGCGTGGGCCATCGCCCGAGACCAGTGGAGCACCAACGTGCACCCCAGCCCTACTTGCTGGGACCTGACCCCCACCCACCTCGACCAGATCTCCCGGGGGGTGACCGACGAGCAGGTCGGCGAGGCGGTCTTGATCGACGACGACCTATCCCGCCTGGCCGACCGGATCCGCGCGATGGTGGAGCTGGGCTTCGACGAGGTCTACCTGCATCACGTGGGGAAGGTGCAGCGGCCCTGGATCGAGGCCGCCGCGGCGCACATACTCCCGCAGTTGCGATAGACGCCGCCCGCCGCCTCTCGACAGATCACTCCCTGCACGACCACTACCTCGACTGTCACGCCTCGACGACCATCGCCTGCACGAGCACCGCCTCTCGACGACGACCCCGCCGAAGGAGACATCCATGCGCATCACCGACACCTCGGACCTGTGGTGGAAGAACGCCGTCATCTACAGCCTCGACGTGGAGACGTTCAGCGACAGCAACGGCGACGGGATCGGCGACCTGCCCGGGCTGGCGCAGCGGATCGACTACCTCGCCGAGCTCGGCGTCACCGTCCTCTGGCTGATGCCGTTCTACCCGTCGCCGGACCTCGACGACGGCTACGACATCACGGACTTCTACGGCGTCGACCCGCGCCTCGGCACGCTCGGCGACCTGGTCGAGGTGCTGCGCACGGCGCACGACCGCGGGATGAAGGTCATCGTCGACCTCGTCCTCAACCACACCTCGGACCAGCACCCGTGGTTCAAGGAGTCGCGCAAGAGCAAGGACAACCCGAAGAGGGACTGGTACGTCTGGCGCGGCACGAAGCCCCCGGACACCTCCGACCAGGTGGTCTTCCCGGACGTGGAGGACTCGATCTGGGAGAAGGACGAGACGACGGGGGAGTGGTACCTGCACC
>CAKUSI010000294.1 GCA_934678955.1 uncultured Austwickia sp.
GCCGCGGTACCGCTCGACGTACTTCAGCCACATCTGGGGCGGCGGTTACGCGGCCGGCTACTACGGCTACACGTGGTCCGAGGTGATGGACGCCGACGCCGTGGCCTGGTTCGAGGAGAACGGGGGCGGCACGCGCGCCAACGGCGACCACTTCCGCCGCACGCTGCTCGCTCCCGGCGGGTCCCTGGACGCGATGACGACCTACCGCGGCTTCCGGGGGCGTGACCCGCGCATCGAGCCGCTGCTGGAGCGGCTCGGCATGGAGGTCGGCTGAGCCGCCCCCGGGGCGTGTGGGCTCAGCCCTGCTCGTCCCGGCCCGGCATCGGGAAGGGACGCACCGGCATCCGCTCGCTGAGGTGCTGGGCGTCCAGGGCGTTGCCGTCCTCGTCGGTGGCCGCGCCGGCGATGAGCACCAGGACGGTCCAGGCGGTCAGTGACCAGTCCGTCCCGTCCTCGGTGGTGTGCGTGGTGGTCTGGCCGGCGAGGTGCTCGAGCGCCTCACGCGCGTGGAGGGCGTTGAACGCCCACCCCATGTGCTGGAAGTCCATGCCGGGGCGCGGCTTGAGCCCGTAGGCGTGCATGGCGGCGCGGTACAGGGGGACGTAGCGTTCCATGACGTGCGTCCGGTATTGGCCCATCGCGTTGCGGACCGGCGGGTAGTCGGGCCACAACGCCTGCAGGGCCTCGGCGACCCGGACGACCTTGCGCGAGTCGGCGAAGGTGTAGGCCTCGTAGGCGAAGGCCCGGATGAACTCACCCAGCGTCCCCCGCGACTTCGCCGCGACCGTTTCGGCGACCGTGACGAACTTCGGGTCGAAGCGGGCCGGGCGCATCACGTAGTTGATGACGTCGGTGTACCAGTCGGTCGCCAGCGGCCACCGACGCAGCATCTGGTGCTGGCTCATCTCGAGCACCGACTCGACGAACGGCTGGTGGCCCAGCGAACTGGACAGGATGCGCGGCACCGAGTCGCGCCCGTCGCGTGTCGGTGGGGCGTCGTCGATCAGTCGGTCGGCCAGGTGGTTGGCCGCGCGCGCCAGCATGTACTGCGTCACCGGGTTCAGTGGCCCGTTCGCGCCGTTGCGGGACGAGATGGAGGTGAGCACACCCCCCAGGTCCTCGATCACGATGTGCCCTCGCAGGCGCAGCGGCCCGCCTCCACGGTCCTGGACCCAGACGGCTGCTTCTGTGCCGGGGGTGCCCTCGATCAGTCTCTCCACGGCCCCATCGTGCCGCATTTTCACTGATTAGGGCAGCTTCAACGGGCAGCTTGCCCGGGGGAGGACTCCCCGTTCAGCACTCGATGACGTTCACGGCGAGGCCGCCGAGGGCCGTCTCCTTGTACTTCGCCTTCATGTCGCGACCCGTTTCGCGCATCGTCTTGATGACGCTGTCGAGACTGACGATGTGGGACCCGTCCCCCCGCATCGCCGTGCGGGCGGCGGCCACGGCCTTGACCGATGCGATCGCGTTGCGTTCGATGCAGGGCACCTGGACGAGCCCGCCGACCGGGTCGCAGGTGAGGCCCAGGTTGTGCTCCATGCCGATCTCGGCGGCGTTCTCGACCTGCTCGGGGGTGCCGCCCAGGACGGCGGCGAGGCCGGCGGCCGCCATCGAGCACGCCGACCCGACCTCACCTTGGCAACCCACCTCGGCCCCCGAGATGGACGCCGTGTTCTTGAAGATCATGCCGATGGCTCCGGCGGTGAGCAGGAAGCGGACGACGCCGGCGAGGTTCGCCCCGGGGATGAAGTTCCAGTAGTAGTGCAGGACGGCGGGGATGATGCCGGCGGCGCCGTTGGTCGGCGCGGTCACCACGCGGCCGCCCGCCGCGTTCTCCTCGTTGACGGCGAGCGCGTAGAAGGTGATCCAGTCCATGCCGCGCAGGGGGTCGTCGGTCGCGCCCTCGGTGATCAGCTTGGTGTGCAGGGCGGGGGCCCGCCGCAGGACGCGCAGTCCGCCGGGGAGGCGTCCCTCGGTCTCGGCGCCGTTGCGGACGCACTCCTGCATGACCTCCCAGATCCTGGCCAACCCGTGCTCGACCTCGTGCTTGGTGCGGCCCATCGCGAGTTCGTTCTCCATCGCGACACTCGCGATCGACAGCCCGGTGTGCTCGCAGATCGCCATGAGGTCGGCCGCGGTGTGGAAGGGGTGCGGGACGCTCTCGTCCTCGGGGACGATGGGGTCGGAGGCGTCGGCGTCCCCCTGCACGACGAAGCCGCCGCCCACCGAGTAGTACGTCGCCTCGTGGACGAGCTCGCCGTCGGCGTCCCACGCCTTGAGGACGAGCCCGTTGGGGTGCGCCGGGAGTTCGATCGACCCGTCCAGCAGCAGGTCGGTGGCGGGGTCGAAGGCGATGCCGTGGCGTCCGGCGAGGGCCAGGCGGTGCGAGTTCCAGGCGTGGCGCACCGTGTCGGCGACCTTGCGGGGGTCGACGGTGTCGGCCTTCTCGCCGAGCAGGCCGAGGATGACCGCCTTGTCGGTGCCGTGCCCGCGCCCGGTGGCTCCCAGCGATCCGTACAGCTCGCAGCGCACGCGCGCGACCCGGTCGAGCCGGTCACCCAACTCGGCGACGAACATGCCGGCGGCCCGCATCGGGCCGACCGTGTGGGACGACGACGGGCCGATCCCGATCGAGAACAGGTCGAACACGCTCAGGGCCATGCGGCCGACCCTACTTCGGGGGCGGTCCATCCGACAGGGCTGAGGCCGACCAGCTCGGCGTCAGACCCGGGTGGGAGTCCGATTCGGCTCCGCGGGAGGAGCGAGTCGGTTCCCTGGGCCGAGGGAAATGTCAGGGGGCGTCGCCAGCATGGAGGACATGATCTTCCTCGCCCACACCGCCGTCCTCCTCGTCGCCCTGGTCTTCATCGCCATGACCCTCACGCCGCTGCTCGCCGAGTCCTGATCGCGTCGGCCGCCCGGCCCGCACGGCGTCCGGCCCGGGTCGCCCCCGTGGTCGATGCCGCCGAGCCGTAGCCCACCAGCAACACCCGCGGGTCCTTGGCCACGCGCACCTCATCGATCATCCGGACGCCGCCGCCCGGTTCGCGCAGCTTGAGTGGAGCCAGGTGGCGCAGCGCCGCCCGGAAGCCCGTCGCCCAGAGGACGGTGTCGATCTCGACGCCGGTCGGTTCGGCGAACGGCTGCCACGACCCGGGCAGCACGAGGGCCCCGCTCGCGCTGGGGCCGAGCCCCTGGGCGCCGTGTGCGAAGCGGCTGTCGGTGCCGTTGAAGTGCGCGGTCGACGGGCCGAACCGGCTCACCCTGCCGCGCGAGACCAGGACGCCCGCGTCCACCCCCTCGAGGTACTCGCGCCACAACGGGATGCCGGTGGTGCGCACGACCGAGGCGGGCGGTTCGCCCGCGAAGGTGCGCTCGCGGACGGCGCGCTCGACGGCCACGCCCCAGTCCTGCTTGACGAACGGGCTCCGCGTGAAGTTCGGTGGGCGCCGGGTCGACCAGGTCGTGGTCGCCGCGTGCTGGGCGATCGGGAGCAGGAACTGCACTGCGCTCAGGCCGCCGCCCACGACGAGGACGTTGCGGCCCGCGAAGTCCTCGGGCCGTGTGTAGTCGACCGTGCGGAGCTGGCGTCCGGTGAAGGTCTCGATGCCGGGCACGTGCGGGACGAAGGGGTTGGTCCAGGTGCCGGTGGCCGAGAGGACCAGGTCGGTGGTGAAGCTGAACGGGCCATCGGGGCCGGTGGCCTCGACGGCGAGGGGACCGTGGGGGCCGCGGGTGGGGTCGGCGTCGCGCACGGCGTCCACGGAGACGGGGCGGACCACGGCCAGGTCGAAGAGGTCTTCGTAGCGCCCGTAGTAGTCGGCGACGACGTGGCGGCTGGGGATGCTGGGGTCGGGCGTCCCGAGCGGAAGGCCCGGCAGGTCGGCGATGCCGTGGGCCCGGTCGAAGGTGAGCGATTCCCAGCGGTGGCGCCACGCGCCGCCCGGCCCGTCGTTGGAGTCGAGCACGACCAGGTCCTCACCCGGGACGTGACCGCGCACGACGAGTTCGTGCGCTGCGGCCAGTCCGGCCTGGCCTGCTCCGATGACGGTCACGGCGACATGTTTCATGCAATCTTCAACCAGTTCTGGGGTGGAGGCATTCCTTGGGTGCTGCGTGGATGGCAAAAGTCCGGTATCCCGGAGAAATGTCGCCAGAATCAGCGTCCTGGCCTGACAGATACCCGGGATACCGGACTTTTGCCACCGAGGCGGGTGAGGCGCGGCGGCGGGAACCAGCCGATCAGGCGACCGGACGCCCCCTCTTGTCGAGCTGCACCGTCACGACGTCGTCGTACACGCGCCGCTCGGTGCGGACCAGGTTGTAGTCGGAGTCGAGGATCGGGAACACGTACACCGGGGTGAGGGTGAGCTCGGCCCCCTTGCCGACCTTCTTGAAGTCCATCTGCAGGTGGCCGTAGTGCAGGCCACCGTCGACCAGTTGTGGGACGCCCCGGGCGTCGGTCGTCCACGTCTCGGGCTCGTTGGCGGAGGCGGACCACTGCGAGTGGCTGTTGTACCGGATCGGCGCGTAGGTGCCATCAGCCGTGCGGTCGTACTGCTCGCCGCGCAGGCCGTCGGCGGCCACGCCCACGTCGTAGCTGTGGAAGCCCAGGCCGTCACCGTCTGAGTCGACCCATGAGCGCTCGGACATCTCGTCGTGGCCCGAGATCACCGCGGCGACCCCGTACTTCTCGAACAGCGGCGTGTAGACCCGCATCGCGACGCCCGACTGGTTGTCGGGGTGCTCGTGGTTCGGCGGGGTGCCGTGCACGCCGTTGCTGTACGCCGCGTGGTGGAACTGCACGATGATGATCTGCCCCCGGGCGCGGGCGTTGCGGAGCTGCTTCTCGGCCCAGGCCCACTGCTTCGTACCGGGGTTGAAGTTCGGCAGGTCGGAGTCGGCGGCGGTGCCGCCGAACTGCTGGACGAACCCGTTGTCGTACGACTCGCGGGTGAACTCACCCTGTGTGTCGGTGGTCTTCGTGGCCTCGGTCAGGTTCGTGTCGTCGCCGCTGTAGATCTCGCCCGACAGCATTTGGCCGACGCGCTCGTCGGGGATGCCGGTGG
>CAKUSI010000295.1 GCA_934678955.1 uncultured Austwickia sp.
TCATCGCCGAGGCGATGGACAAGGTCGGCAAGGAAGGCGTCATCACCGTCGAGGAGTCCAACACCTTCGGGCTGGAGCTGGAGCTCACCGAGGGGATGCGCTTCGACAAGGGCTACATCTCGGCGTACTTCGTGACCGACCCCGAGCGTATGGAGACCGTGCTGGAGGACGCCTACGTCCTCATCGCGAACTCCAAGATCGGTTCGATCAAGGACCTCGTGCCGGTCCTGGACAAGACCAAGCAGGCCGGCAAGCCGCTTCTGATCATCGCCGAGGACGTCGAGGGCGAGGCCCTCGCGACGCTGGTGCTCAACCACCTGCGCCGCAACATCTCGGTGTGCGCGGTGAAGGCGCCCGGCTTCGGTGACCGCCGCAAGGCCATGCTGGCCGACATCGCCATCCTGACGGGCGGCCAGGTCATCTCCGAGGAGGTGGGCCTGAAGCTGGAGTCCACCGACCTGTCCATGCTGGGCACGGCCCGCAAGGTGGTCGTGACCAAGGACGAGACCACGATCGTCGAGGGCGGCGGCGAGGCCGACCAGATCGAGGGCCGGGTCAACCAGATCCGCGTCGAGATCGAGAAGTCCGACAGTGACTACGACCGCGAGAAGCTGCAGGAGCGGCTCGCGAAGCTTGCGGGCGGCGTGGCGGTCATCAAGGCGGGCGCGGCGACCGAGGTCGAGCTGAAGGAGCGCAAGCACCGGATCGAGGACGCCGTGCGCAACGCGAAGGCGGCCGTCGAGGAGGGCATCATCGCCGGTGGTGGCGTGGCGCTGATCCACGCGGCCGACGCCGCGTTCGGCAAGCTCTCCCTGGAGGGTGACGAGGCGACGGGCGCGAACATCGTGCGTGTCGCGGTCGAGGCCCCGCTGAAGCAGATCGCGATCAACGCCGGCCTCGAGGGCGGCGTCGTGGCCGAGAAGGTGCGCCACCTGTCCGGCAACGAGGGCCTGAACGCGGCGACGGGCGAGTACATCGACCTGGTGAAGGCCGGCATCATCGACCCCGCCAAGGTGACCCGTTCGGCGCTGCAGAACGCGGCGAGCATCGCGGCGCTGTTCCTGACGACCGAGGCCGTCATCGCGGACAAGCCGGAGAAGGCTGCTCCCGCGATGCCGGGCGGCGACGACATGGGCGGCATGGGCTTCTGACCTCTGAGTCGACGATGTGACGCGCAGGGCGGGCGAGCGAAGCGAGACCCGCATGCGCGGAGCATGAGGAGACGAAGCATCGAACACTGCGACGCACCACGGCTGAGGGCCCGGGGACACCCCGGGCCCTCAGCCGTTGCCTCGCTGGGGCTCAGGACGTCGTGCGGTCCTGGTGGGGTGTCTTTTCGGTGGAGATGGCCCGACGGACCGCCTTGACGTCCTTCTTGTGGACCTGGTGGCCGAGGAGGTGGGCCCGGATGGCGGCCTTGATGTGGCGCTTGCGGATATCGTCTGCCTCGCTGCCCTGCCGTAGCTGATCCGCGATCGCGACGATCTCGCCGTCGGTGAGTCGGCGGGGGAGCAGACCGAGGAGCGCGATGTAGTCCTCGCCGGGTCCTCGCTGCGGGTATCCCGCGCGCATCCACGACAGCAGGGCGGTGACGCGGAGCTGCATGGCGTCCCCTCTCGCGACTGGCCGGCTCCCGCGTGGAGACGGTGGGTCAAGGGGGATCCTGACGGGAAGGCTCAGCGAACAGGAATCCCTTCGACCAGGGCTGATGTATTCGCCGAATCGTAGAGCTATTTCGTCTTCGGCGCGAATGTGGGAATGACATGGTCGAAGCTCACCGTCATTCCGAGGCCCGACGCGAGGATCACCGAGATGCCCGCGACGATGGCGAGAACCACGGTCGCGAAGCACAGGATGCCGAGGACGTGTCCGATCGGTCGACGGGGCGCGGGCTTCCCGTCGGAGGTGGCTCCCGACCCATAGGCCATGGCTTTGACGCCGAGCGCGAAGACGGCCGGCAGCCCGGCGCCGAGGATCAGCGACGCGGCGAAGACCTTGGCAAGACCGCCGGCGAACAGCGTCAGCATGGGTGCTCCCGCGTGCGGGTCGGGGTGGTCCCGGCTGATTCGCCGAGAGCAGGTAGGGGCGGCTCTGGGGGTGCGATCGCCGGTGAGGCGACGGACAGCGGCGATTCGCTGGGGGCTGCCGCGGGGACGCCCGGTCCGGGGTCCTGCGAGGCGTCTTCCGCGGTGCCGAGAGGTGCGCCCGGCGCGTGCACCGCCGCGCCCTCCCACTCGTCATTGACGTTGCGGTGGTCGACGGGCTTGCGCCGCGACCGCGCATACATCGTGCCGGACAGGCCGAGGAGGATCGCGAACACGACGAGCGGACCCGCGAATCCCCCGATCGCGTGGCCGACGAACCAGGTGAGGGCTCCGACGATCCCCGCGCACGGGAGCGTGATGAGCCACGCGGCCACCATGCGGGCCGCGACGCCCCAGCGGACCTCGACCCCCTTGCCCAGCCCGCTCCCGAGGATCGAGCCGGTCGCGACGTGCGTGGTGGACAGGGCGAACCCGAGGTGGCTGGAGGACAGGATCACCGCCGCGGAGGAGCTCTCGGCCGCCATCCCTTGGGGCGAGGAGATCTCGACCAGGCCTTTGCCGAGCGTCCGGATGATCCGCCATCCCCCGAGGTAGGTGCCGACGGCGATGGCCACGGCGCAGGACAGCTTCACCCAGCCGGGGATCGCGTGGGTGTCGGTCCAGTGGCCGGAGGCGATCAGCGCCAACGTGATGACGCCCATGGTCTTCTGTGCATCGTTGGTGCCGTGCGCGAGGGAGACGAGCGACGCCGAGCCGATCTGTCCCCATCGGAAGCCGGTCTCCTTGTAGCGCTCGGCCACCCCCGCCGTGAAGCGGAACACCAGCCAGGTGCCGGCCGTCGCCACGACGCCGGCGACGACGGGGGCGGCGAGCGCCGGCATGACCACCTTGCCGAGCACGCCGTCGAGCTTGCTGCCGTCGCCATACCAGTTCACCCCCGACCAGCCGATGCCCGCGATCGTGGCGCCGATCAGGCCGCCGAACAGGGCGTGCGAGGAGCTGGAGGGTAGGCCGAGGAGCCAGGTGAACAGGTTCCAGACGATGCCGCCCACGAGACCACACAGGACGACGAGGAGGAGCGCATAGCCCTGGTCGGCAAGGAACTCCGGGCGTGGCGCGCCGCTGGAGTCCTGGATCTTGATGACCGCGTTCGTCACGGTCAGCGCGACCTCCACGGACAACAGCGCACCGATCAGGTTCAACACGGCGGAGAGCGCGACGGCCACCTTCGGCTTCAAGGCTCCGGTGGCGATGGACGTGGCCATCGCGTTGCCGGTGTCGTGGAACCCGTTGGTGAAGTCGAAGGCGAGAGCGGTGACGACCACGAGGGCGACCAGCATGAGGGCGACGTCCACGCCAGCCATTGTGGCCCCCGCGCCGGCGGCGCTTTTAGGGGGTCGAGTTCAACCGGGCGCAACCAGTGCCTCTCGACATGGTGTCGAACAGATGAACAGTATGGGCACCGCTCACCCGCGGAAGAGGGTGGCGTTCGCCGCTTCCACCTCCGCGTACTGCGAGCCCGCGCGTGACAGTGCGCCTTCGATCTCGTCCAGGGACGCGCGCACCTGACGCTGCGTGGCGCTCCAGGAGCTGATGACGCGCTGGAACCCCGCGGCCGCCGTGCCCCGCCACGCGTCCTGGAGCCCTGCGAGACGCGCCATCATCGTCGCGACGTCGGACTCGATCTGCGCCGAGATGCGGCGAATGTCGCCGGAGGCGGCGACGAGCTGGGCGGTGTCGACCTGGAACTGGGTGCTCATGACGGATCCCTTCGAGGGGGTGGGGCGGCAGTGGGCCGCCGCGCGACGAGTCGTCGACGCACCCGCGACGCTAGGCGTCCCGAGCGCGACCGGGGTCGTCGTCCACAACCGAGGGCTGCGGGGCGCTCACCGCCCGGGGGTGTGGATGCACGACTGCGCGTCGTAGGGGGGCGGTCGCCCCTTGGCGACCGCCCCCGCGGTGTGCTCGCTCGACGCGGCGTGTGCGGCTCAGCTCGGACGCTGGCCCAGGGTCACCCGCATGTCGGTCCGCTGCCCGTCCCGCACCACGGTCAACGTCACCTGGGAGCCGACCGTCCGCTCGCGGATCTGCGCCGTCAGCGAGAGCCCGCTGTCGACGGCCTCCCCGTCGACGGCGACGACAGCATCCCCTGCGCGCAGACCGGCCTCTGCCGCGGGGGTGTTCCGCTCGACCGATTGGATCTGGGCGGCCATGCGCTGCTCGGAGCCGTCTCGGACGACCGTGGACCCGGAGACCGGCATCACCCCGAGGTAGGCGTGCTGGGCCCGGCCGGTGGCGATGAGCTGGTCAGCCACGCTGCGCACCTCGTTGGACGGGATCGCGAACCCGATGCCGATGTTGCCGGCCGAGCTCGCGTCCTGGGCCAAGGACGCGATCGAGGAGTTGATGCCGACGAGTTCTCCGGAGGCGTTGACGAGCGCGCCACCGGAGTTGCCGGGGTTGATCGCCGCGCTGGTCTGGATCGCGTTGGTCACGACCTGCTCGCCGGCCCCGCCACCGACCGCGCCGGTGCGGACGGGCCGATTCATCGCGCTGACGATTCCTGTGGTCACCGTGCCGGACAGGCCGAGGGGGTTGCCGACGGCCATCACCGGGTCGCCCACGTTGAGCTGGGTGTCGTCGCCCATCGCGATCGGGCGCAGATCCCCCGGGGCGTTCTCGAGGCGGAGGACTGCCAGGTCGGTGGCGGGGTCGGTGCCGACCACGGTGGCGGAGTAGACGCGCTTGTCGGCCAGGACGACGGTGATCCGCCCGCCGGAGGCGCCCGCGACGACGTGGTTGTTGGTGACCACGCGGCCCTGCGCGTCGTAGATCACCCCGGAGCCCTGTCCGCTCTCCTGCCGGCTGGCGACCTGGATCGACACGACGCTGGAGCCGACGGCGCTCGCGGTGGCGGCCCAGTCGGGCACCGAGGGGTTCGGCTGGGTGACCGTGCGCGGGGTGGTGTCCATGGCTGCCGGGG
>CAKUSI010000296.1 GCA_934678955.1 uncultured Austwickia sp.
CACTTGCGGAGGGCTGAGGCGCAGATCGTGACCACCGGCGAAGGCCTGCGGCCTGGTGATCGTTCCCGCGGCGCCTTCCGAGGGGGGCCAAAACCCCTCAGGGAATGGTGAGCGTCCGCGGGACGAAGCTCAGTGGGTCCGGGTGGTTGCCTGCCACCCACGTCCGTTGCGAGCGGTGAGGTTCTGGATGATGCGGCTCGCGTCGATGCCCTGGAGTTCAACGTGGCGCATCTGGCGGATCGTCGTCCGGGTCGCCTGCGTCGACGGCACCTTGGTGGCCTGGGCCTGAGTACGGATCACGATTATCCTCCGGAGTCCCATCCGCGGCGTTTCCCACGGAGCCGGCCTATCCGGCTTCATCGACTTTACCAAAACTTTGCCATGTCGCACAAGCCTGATCGAGACACGAATGCGGACGACCAAATGTGATTGACGATCATCTGACGTCATGGGCTTGACCTGCGGATACCTACGATCTGTGAGGACTATCGGACTTCACAGTCCAAAGCTATCGCGAACGACCCCCCATTTAGGTTGTTCACATGACGAGACCTATCGTCTCTCTATTTGGACATGGCCTCATTGACATTCGTCATTAAACAGCTGGTAAAGCAAACGTGTATGTCAGGGAACGCGCGGCTGTCGCGACCTGCGGCAGCGCCGCCGGGGGGACACCCCGACCCCCGGGAAGGAGCAGGGACCCCGCCGTTGCGGCGTCGGCCCCCGCGAGGTTCGGGCTCCGTCGAGCATGCCGCCGCGCGGCGTGCCCACGAAGGTCGGGCACCCCTTCCCGACCCCATGAGATCCCTTGCGCGGCAAGGTTTGTCGTCCAACTTCGCGACGGTAGGGTGGGGCCACCCACCGACGTCGAAGGCCAGGTCATGCAGCCCATCCGGATGGTCGTCACGCCGCGCGTGCTTACGCTCGGCCCCCGTTCGGCCCTCCCGATCCGCAGGACTCTGCCGGAGCGCAGAGTGGCCGCCGTCGGCGCGTGGTGTCTCGTGGAGCAGTTCGGCGGACCGACGACCAGGGCAGAGGCGCTTGATGGCACGTCCTACCCCGAAGCCGGGCTCATGACCATCACCTGGCCTCTGGCCGGGCTCGTGCGACGGCGCGACGCCCTCGGCTCCGACTCCCTGCTCCGCCACGGCCGGTTGGCGCTCGCCACGGCCGGTCGCGGGGTCTCCGTGTCGGACCAGGGCGTGGACGATCCGCGGGGTGGCCGGCACGCGCGGCGCTTCCTGCACGGGATCCGCCTGGCGGCGGCCCTCCCCGCCGACCTGCGAGAGGACGCGCCGACCTTCCAGGAGATCGGCGACCTGCCCACCTTGCGGACCCCGGCCATGCGGGCCACGGTGCTGCTGGGAGCCCTGGCCGGCGGTCACGCCGACCTGCGATCGCCCGCCCGCACAGCGAGTCCGCTGCTCGCCGTGGAGATCACGGTCACCACGGGCACCCAGCGCCTGGACCTGGAGGGGGACTATGAGCACGGTGTGCTGCTCATCGACGGCCACGTGGCGGTGAACGGCACGCCCCTGATGCCCGGCACGCTCGGATACCTGCCGGTGGGACAGGAATCGGTGGAGATCGCAACGGTGACCGGCGGACAACTGATGCTGCTCGGCGGGACGCCGTGGGACGAGGAGTTCATCCTGTTCTGGCGGCTGCTCGCGCGGAGCCACGAAGAGATCGAGACGCTGCGGCAAGCGTGGGTGGAGGGTGCCGACCCATTCGGGGTCATCCCCGGCGTCAGCGGCCGCGAGCAGGCGCCTGAAATCCCTCCTGTGCGGCTTCGCCCCCGCCGCGGTTCCGTACGAGCGCTGGCGCGCCCTGCGACGGCATGATCCCTCACGGCGTACAGAACTGACGGCGGCTGTCCCCGCCTGGCCGCGCCGCGCGGGTCGCACGAGGACACAATGGGCGGCATGAGCGAAACGGGCAGCAACACGGCGCACGATCGTGATCATGAAGCAGCGAGGACGCCGCCACCGATCACCCTGACGATCGCCGGTTCGGAAGCGACCGGAGGAGCGGGCGCCCAGGCCGACCTGAAGACCTTCCAGCAGCTCGGCACGTTCGGGATGGTGGCGCTCACGTGCATCGTCTCGTTCGACCCCCGCAACGGGTGGGGACACCGGTTCGTCCCGGTGGCACCGCAGGTGATCGCGGATCAGCTCGAGGCCCAGCTCGCCTGCTATGACGTCGACGCGGTCAAGATCGGCATGCTCGGCACACCCGCGACGATCGACACGGTGGCGTCGGTGCTGGCCGAGCGTCGATTCGAGCGCCTGGTGCTCGACCCCGTGCTGATCTGCAAGGGCCAGGAGCCCGGGGCCGCCCTCGACACGGACAATGCCCTCCGCGAGAAGGTGCTCCCGCTCGCCACCTTCGTCACGCCCAACCACTTCGAGGCGATGGCCCTCGCCGGGATGGCCTCGATCGACTCGGTCGAGGACCTGACCGAGGCCGCGCGGCGCATCCACGAGGCGTGCGGGGCTGCGGTCCTGGCCAAGGGCGGGATCCGCCTCCCGGGCCCGGACGCGGTGGACGTGTTCTACGACGGCGCGACGACGCAAGTGCTGAGCGCGCCCAAGATCGGCGAGGTCGCGGTGAGCGGGGCCGGTTGCACGCTGGCGGCGGCAGTGACGGCCCACCTCGCGCGCGGGGCGAGTCCCCTGGAGGCCGCGACGAGGGCCAAGGAGTTCGTCACCGCGGGGATCATCGCGCGCCGCAGCGGTCGCGCCCCGTTCGACGCGCTCTGGCAGGGCGGCTGACTCTCCGAGCCGCAACACAGATGAGCACGAGGGCGGCGAAGCTCCCCGGGCCAGGCTGACAGCTTTACCGCGCCCGACGCTGCGCGAGTAGCGTTGAAGCATGCTGAACGTCGCCGCCTACGCCGCGCCCGCTGCCGGCGCTCCCCTCGAGAAGACCACCATCACCCGCCGGGACGTGCGGGACACCGACGTGCTGATCGAGATCCGCTACGCCGGGATCTGCCACTCCGACATCCACACGGTGCGCGGCGAGTGGGGCGAGCAGCAGTTCCCGCTCGCGCCCGGCCACGAGATCATCGGCACGGTCGTCGAGGCCGGGCCGGCCGTCACGAGGTTCGCGATCGGTGACACGGTCGGCGTCGGCTGCATGGTCGACTCGTGCCGGCGCTGCTCGGCGTGCGGCGAGGGCCTGGAGAACTACTGCGTGGACGGCAACATCGGCACGTACGGGTCGATCGGGTATGACGGCGAGCTCACCCACGGCGGCTACTCCACCCACATCGTGGTCGAGGAGCGCTTCGTCGTCCGCGTGCCCGACGGCATGGACCTCGCAGCGGCCACCCCCCTGCTGTGCGCCGGAATCACGCTCTACAGCCCGCTCACGCATTGGAACGTCGGACCCGGCACCAAGGTCGGCATCATCGGGATGGGTGGCCTCGGGCACGTCGGCGTGAAGATCGCCGCAGCGATGGGCGCCGAGGTCACCGTCCTCTCGCACTCCCTGGCCAAGAAGGAGGACGGGCTGGCGTTCGGGGCGACCCGCTACGTCACCACGTCCGACGCCGACGCGATGGCGGAACTCGCCGGGAGCCTCGACCTGATCATCAACACGGTCTCGGTCAACCTGCCGCTGGACGACTACCTGCGGCTGCTGCGGTATGACGGCACGCTCGTCGAGCTGGGGGCGCCGACCGACCCCTTGGAGGCGCAGGCCTTCTCGCTGATCATCGCCCGCAAGTCGCTCGCCGGTTCGTGCATCGGCGGGATGCCGGAGACCCAGGAGATGCTCGACTTCTGCGCGAAGCACGGCATCCTCGCCGAGATCGAGCTCATCAACGCGGACTACATCAACGAGGCGTACGAGCGAGTCGTCGCCTCCGATGTCCGCTACCGGTTCGTCATCGACGCCAAGACGTTCTGAACGCGGTGCCGCCGGCCGGCCGCTCGGTGAGCGCCGCGCGCCCGGCGGCGAGGGCGCAGGCCACCGCGAGCGAGCCGAGGCCCACGAGGCGGGACAGCCGGTTCGCCCGCGCCACGTCCGCGGCACCGGGCGGCGGGCCGTCCCCCAGGCGGCCTCGGTCCTCCACCACGCCGCCGTAGGAGTTGACGCCGCCGAGGCTGACGCCGAGAACCCCTGCGAAGGCCGCCTCCACGACGCCGCCGTTGGGGCTCGGGTGGGCCGGGGCGTCTCGGCGCACGGCATCCCAGGCCCCGCGCGCACTGCCTGCGACGAGCGGGGCCGCGGCGATCGCCAGCCCTCCCGCCACGCGCGCTGGCGCGAGGTTGAGTGCGTCGTCGAGCCGCGCCGCGGCCCAACCGAACCGCCGATATCGCTCGCTGCGGTATCCGACCATCGCGTCAAGCGTGTTGCTCGCGCGGTAGGCGACCAGCCCGGGCAGGCCGGCCACCGCCCCCCAGAACAGCGGCGCCGTCACCGCATCAGAGGTGTTCTCCGCGACGGACTCCACGGTCGCTCGCGCGATGCCGGCCGCGTCCAAGGACTGCGGGTCGCGACTGACCAGAGCGGGGAGCCCGGCGCGGGCGCCCTCGAGGTCCCCGCGTTCCAGCGGAGCCGCCACCGCCTCCGCCGCCCGCTCCAGGCTGCGTCCCCCGAGCACCGCCCAGGTGCAGACCCCGACCGCCCCCGCCCGCAGTCCCGGGTGCGCGGCCGACGCGCGCTCCACCCCGACAGCCAGCACGGCGGGGAGCGCGACCAACGCGACGACGTACGCAATCCCCGCAATCCGCGAGTCCTCGTACAGGCGGCTCTCCAGTCGCGCCGCGAGCCCCCCGAAGCCCGCGACCGGGTGGAACCGCCGCGGATCCCCCAGGAAGCGATCGGCGAGGAAGCCGAGGCACAGCCCGGCGGGAAGGGCCAGTACGCGGCCGCGGGGGGACGTCACGGCGACGACGGTACGCCGAACCATGCCGGTGCTGCCCGCAGCCGGGCGGACATGAGGAGGGGGCTCCCCGCCGACTCGGCGGGGAGCCCCCTCGCGTCACTGGTCCCTCCCATGG
>CAKUSI010000297.1 GCA_934678955.1 uncultured Austwickia sp.
TATGACGTCGTGCGCAGCACCATGACCGAGATCGACTCGGCGTGGAGCATGGTGCACCACTATCACGTGCAGGGCGAGGACCCGGCCCAGTGGGGACCCCCGACCGGTCAGCCGGTCGGCCCGCCCCAGGCAGATCCGCGGTTGCCGATTCTCCTGGCGGGTACGCCGACTCCGCAGGCCGGTCCGGTCCCCGGTGCGGGGCCTGTTACCGGCCCTGTCCCGGGCACCGCTCCTTTTCCCACCACCCAGCCCGAATGGCTGCCGGATGGCGGCCCGGCCCCTGAGCCCGGCGTCGCGTTCGGCACCGTCTTCAACGCCGTCACCCTGCCGGTGTTCATGACGCTCCTGATCGGCGGCTTGGCGATCGCGGTGCCCTTCTTCGGCTTTCTTTCCCCGCTGATGTTCATCCTGGCTTTCGTGTCCTCGAGACGGATCGGCTATCGCCGGCACTGGGTCCGCAATACGTTCCTGGTGGCCACCGGGGCCCTGGTGACCACCATCCTGGCGGGGTTGCTGATGAGCCCGGTCGACGTGCTGGCCTTCGCCGACCTGGTCTATGCGGTGAGCACGGCGATCTGCTGGATGGTCCTCATCGCGGTGTTCCTGATCGTGTGGCAGGCGCTCGCGGCGGGCGACCGGCCTGATTTTCCGCGCCGCGCCTCCGGTTGGGACTGATGCGGGAGCTCGCCGACGCGTTGCGGGAATTTTCGGCCGAACGACTCACCGCCCTCCTCACCGCACGCCCTGATCTGGCGGCTCCCCCACCGAGCGACCTCACCGAACTGGCGACACGGGCAGCGGCACCCTCCTCGGTGCGCCGGGCGCTCGATTCCCTGAACCGTCGCGATCTCACCGTCGCCGAAGCCCTGGCCGCCCTGCCCGACCCCACCCCGGAGCAGGTCGCAGAGCTGGTCGGCTTCGACGCCCGGGACTCGCTGGACCGACTGACAGATCTTGCCCTCAGCTGGGTGCCCCAACCCGGCTCGATCCGCGCGGTCGATGGTCTGACCCACACCTTCGGGCCCCATCCGGGTGGGCTGGCCGAGCCATCGGCGTACCCTCTCGATCCCCACGCCATCGACGAAGCCATCTCGGGCCTGCCGGAAGCAGCGCTGGCCGTGGTGATCAAGCTCATGTGGGGTCCGCCCACCGGAGCGGTGCGCCACGCCGATCGGGTTGTCACCGACCCGGTGACACCGATCGACCACCTGCTCGTCCGCAGCTTCCTTCGCGCCCGCGACGTCAACACGGTCGAGTTGCCGCGCGAGGTGGCGCTGCACCTGCGGGGTGGATTCGCAGCCGGTCCGCTCGACGAGCCATCCCCTCTTCCGACAGGCCCACGCGCGGCTCGGATCATCGATTCGGCGGCGATCGGTTCGGCCTATGAGTTCGTGCACCAGCTCGAGGGCCTCCTCGACGAGCTCACCCGGCGTACGCCTCCTCCCCTCCGCGCCGGCGGCCTCGCCGCCCGCGACCTGAGCACGCTCGCCCGCGCAATCGGGGCATCGACCGAGCGCGTGGGGTTCGCCCTGGAGGTGGCGCGCGCGGCGGGCCTGATCGTCGCGACCGGACCGGCGATCGTGCCGACCGACGCCTTCGAGCGCTGGCTCACGCTCACCCCGAGCGAGCGGTGGGTGCGCGTGGCGCGGGACTGGTACGCCGGCCCGCGCTGGGCTGCGATGGCCCGCTCGGAATCGGGTCGGCCCCTGGGCCCGGACGCCGAACCGGGCTGGGCCGCCATGGTGCGGGCGGCCGTGCTGGCTCCGGTGACCCCCGGGGCCGCGGTCGATGCCAGAAGGCTGGCAGAGCTCGCCGCGTGGCAGCGTCCGGCGATCACGCGGGCGGGCAGACCCGAGGATCTGGTCGAGGCCGTGCTGACCGAGGCCGAATGGCTGGGCCTGACCGCGTTCGGCCAGGGATCATCACTGGTCCTCGCCCTCGGCGGAGAACTGAGAGCCGAGGTCGCCGAGCGTTTCCCCACCTTCATCGACCACCTCATCCTGCAGGCCGATCTCACGGCGGTGGCGACCGGGCCGCTGGACCGGTCGACGGCCGCCGCCCTGGCCCTGCTCGCCGATGTCGAATCCCGCGGCGGGGGCGGGGTGTATCGATTCCATGCGGGTTCCATGGCGCGGGCGTTCGAGGCGGGCTGGAGCGCGGAAGCGATCGAGGAGTGGCTGGCGGCGCACTCGAGCACGGGTATCCCCCAACCCTTGCGCTTTCTCGTCGCCGATATCGCCCGCCTGCACGGGACCGTCCGGGTCGGCGCGGCGCGTTCCTATGTGCGGATCGACGATCCGGCGCGACTGGAGACGGTGCTGGCGCATCCGGCGGCGAAGGAGCTGGGCGTACGCCGGGCGGGTCCCGAGACCCTGGTCGCCGACGCTGAACCTGCCGAAATCGTCGCGCTGCTCAGAAACCTCGGGCTGACCCCGGCGGCCGAGAATGCGGCCGGTGACCTGTTGGCCACTCCTGCTCCGCGACGACCGCCCGCCCCGGGCCGGACGCGGACCCGGGCCATCGACGCGGCCGGGATCGCCGTAGTGCTGCGGACGCGCGCCGAGGCCCATCAGTCGGCGCGGGCCACTGAGGATGCCCTCACCATGCTGGGCCGCGCGCAGGCGGACGCCCGGCCGGTCGAGATCGACTATGTGGCGGCGGATGGGGTCGCGAGCCGCGGGGTGGGCGTACCCATCGAACTCGCCGCCGGGACCGTCCGCCTCACCGGCGACGCGACCACGCTGGTCCTGCCGCTCGCGCGCGTGACGGCCGTACGCCTCAGGGCGACCTAGACTCGAGCGCCATGGGTCCGCTCGTTGTCCAATCCGACCGCACCCTCCTGCTCGAGGTGAACCATCCCGACGCGGAGGCGTGCCGCATCGCCATTGCGCCTTTCGCGGAGTTGGAGCGGGCGCCGGAGCATATTCATACCTATCGGCTGACGCCCCTGGGGCTCTGGAATGCGCGCGCGGCCGGGCACGATGCCGAGCAGGTCGTCGATGTGTTGATCACCTATTCGCGTTATCCGGTCCCGTCTTCGTTGTTGGTCGATGTGGCCGACACGATGGCCCGCTATGGCCGGCTGCGCATCGAGAAGCATCCGACGCAGGGGCTCGTGCTGACGTCGACGGACAAGCCGGTGCTGACCGAAGTCCTGCGTTCGGCCAAGGTGAAGGGGCTGGTCGGCGCACGGATCGACGACGAAACCGTGGTCGTGCATCCATCGGAGCGGGGAAATCTCAAGCAGGTGCTGCTGAGGTTGGGCTGGCCCGCGGAGGATCTCGCGGGCTATGTCGACGGTGAGGCGCACGCCATCTCCCTGGATCTCGACGCTCGCGACGATCGGCCCGCCTGGGAACTCCGGCCCTATCAGGAACAGGCCGCCGATGCGTTCTGGCACGGGGGTTCCGGGGTGGTCGTGCTGCCGTGCGGGGCCGGGAAGACCGTGGTCGGCGCGGCCGCGATGGCCCGGGCGCAGTCGACGACCCTGATCCTCGTCACGAACACGGTGTCCGCCCGTCAGTGGCGCGACGAACTGCTGCGGCGGACGGCTTTGAGCGCCGACGAAATCGGCGAATATTCCGGGGCCCGCAAGGAGATCCGTCCGGTCACGATCGCCACGTATCAGGTCGTCACGACCAAGCGGAACGGGATCCATCCCCACCTTGAGCTGTTCGACGCCCGCGACTGGGGGCTGGTGATCTATGACGAGGTGCACCTGCTGCCCGCGCCTGTCTTCCGGATGACCGCCGGCCTGCAGGCGCGGCGGCGGCTGGGGTTGACCGCGACGCTGGTGCGCGAGGACGGCCGCGAGGGAGATGTCTTCTCGCTGATCGGGCCCAAGCGGTTCGATGCGCCGTGGAAGGACATCGAGAACCAGGGCTGGATCGCACCCGCGGACTGCGTCGAGGTGCGGGTGACGCTGACGCCGGAGGAGCGGATGGCGTACGCCCTCGCCGATCCCGATGTGCGCTATCGGCTGGCGGCGACGGCGGAGTCGAAGACGTCCGTGGTGCTCGACCTGGTGCGCCGGCACGAAGGCGTGCCGCGGCTGGTCATCGGACAATATGTCGATCAGCTCGACGAGATCGCAGAGGCCCTCGGCGCTCCGGTGATCAAGGGCGGGACGTCGACCAAGCGGCGGGAGGAGTTGTATGCCGACTTCCGCTCTGGGAAGATCGACCTGCTCGTCGTGTCGAAGGTCGCGAACTTCTCGGTGGACCTGCCGACGGCCCAGGTGGCGATCCAGGTCTCCGGCGCTTTCGGGTCGCGCCAGGAGGAGGCCCAGCGCCTCGGTCGGCTGCTGCGTCCGAAGGATGGGCTGGTCGCGCGGTTCTATGCGGTGGTCGCCCGGGACACCGTCGATGCCGATTTTGCCCAGCACCGACAGCGTTTCCTGGCGGAGCAGGGGTACGCCTACCGCATCGCCGACGCGGACGAGCTGAACGGCGAGGACCGACTTCCGGGCTAGGATCGACTGGTGCCGAGCGACGAACCCGAAGTGTTGCCGGGTGACCGCAACTTCCCCGCGGACCGGCTGATCGTGCCCGAGAAACCGCCCGCCCCGCCGCGGCGGCGTTATCCGATCGCCCTGCTGATCCTGGGCGGGCTGCTCGCGCTCGCCCTGATGATCGGTGGTTTCGTTGCGATACGGGTGGCCTTGGGCGACCCGAGTTCGAGGGGTGCCGGGCCCGGCGATCCGATGACGACGCTCACGCCGCGGGAGGGTACGCCGGCTCCCCTCCAGCGTGCCGCCGTCGGCCAACGCGTGCCGGTGGAGGGGCTCTATGGCAAGGGCAGCTTCATGGTGCTGCGCTATGAATGGTCGAATCAGGGCGATCTGCCCCCCACCACGGGCCGGCAATACCTGAACGTCGAGGTGCGCTACGACGTCGCCGAGGGGTCGATGTTCATCAAGCCCGACTATTTCACCGCCTACGACCTGGCCAAGAATGAGTACTACGC
>CAKUSI010000298.1 GCA_934678955.1 uncultured Austwickia sp.
GGCCCGCCGGGCCGCTACGCTGCCGACCGCCGCGTAATCACACCCTGTGTCCAAGTTCCGGGGGTAGGGCCCCTGGCCGACTGCCCGGTGGTCCTTCATCGAGGGGCGATCGGGTCGACGGTCCGCGTGGATCCGGCAGGTCGCACGCTCAGCGACGACCCGCCCGACGCCCCTGACGAGACGGTGCATCGGGAGATGGTGGATCGGCACGAGAGCGCCGACCTGTGGCTGGAGCGCACGGGCACCGCGGGACCGCTCGATCAGCTGATCCTCGAGCGGGCCGCGCAGGCCTTGCGTCCGCTGCTGCGCTCGGCCGCGACGCTGCCGGATCGTCAGGCCGCGGTGCGGATCGCCTGCGACCCGTTGACGAGCGAGTCGGACCGGCGTGCGGCGCTGCGGGCCCGCGGAGTGACCGGGGAGGCCCTCGTCGTCGTCACCCCGCCCGATCAGCCTCCGAAGAGCGGGTCCGCGGTGGAGCTGCGCAGCCGATGGGTCCTGCTGCTCCCCGCGCACTCCGGAGTCGACGAGCACATCGCCCGCTCGAGTCGGGCCGGGATCGCGAAGACGCGCGACCTCGATGTCGTGGAGGCCCTGCGACGCGCGACTCGCGCCCTGGCTCTCACCGTCGAGGGGGAGTCGGGCGGGCCGGTGCAGGTGGACTACGACGACCTGGGCGACATCGTCGACCTCGCTCAGCTCCTCCCGCCCGGCACCGACACCCCGGACGCTGGTCGACTAGAGGAACTGCGCCGCCGCCGCCCGTGGGTGCCGGGCACGATCTACCAGGTGCTCGGGCAGCCCAGCATGCGTCGAGCCGCGACCGCACTGCACATCCATCACTCGACGTTGCAGCACCGACTCGCCTGGCTGGAAAGCGAATGGGCTACCGGCTCGACAACCCGGCCGGTCGCCTGCGCGCAGCCACCGCGTGGACCCTGTGGCGCTGTGCCGCGGCCCCAGCGACTCGGGTAATCACACAGGACAGTGTGGAGTGAGGCGGAGCATCAGCTCCTGATGAGGGCATCACGCGTCGTGCGGCACGTCTAGGTCAACGCCCCGCAGCGCCGGCCGTCCATTCGTCGATCTCGGTCACAATTCGTCAATCCCGCGTGACGAACGTCGTCCGAGATCGACGAATGGACCTTCGGCAGAGAGCTGTCCGCCGGGCCGGACTCGCGACACCGCCGAATCGCGCGAGCCGGGCTCATGAGAGGCGCCCGGCTGCCCGATCATGGGCCCGAGGAGGTGCGTCGGTGCACCTCACCGGTGACACCCACGGAGTTTCGGATGTCGTTCTGGCAGCGCTGTGTCGGCGTGAGCATCGCGGTCACGCTGCCCCTGGGATTGGCCGCCTGCGCCGGCGGCGCGGGCCAGGGCGCCGGGCCTACGGGCACCGCCGCCGCGAGCCTCGCCTCAAGCTCGGCCTCGGCCACTGCCGGGCCGACCCAGGGCGAGGCGATGGTGCGCTGCTACGAGTTCCCCGGCGGCATGATCGCCGGGCTCGTCGGCGGTGGACAGACCTACACGCGAGTGGAGGGGGTGCTCGCCGTGGCGACCGGCGGCGGGCGTCATCCCGTCGTCGTCCTCATCCATGGCTCCTACCCCTCCTGCCTCGACCCCGCGCGCGACAGGCTCCTCCCGGGCGTCGCGACCGTGCCCTGGCCGCAGGGGTGCGGCACCGAGAAGCTCGACCAGGGGCAAGGGATCACCCAGGGCCCGGACTACGTGCGCACCCCGGCGAGCCTGGCCTACCTGGCCACAGAGCTGACGCGCCGCGGCTACGCGGTCGTCATCCCCGACGTCAACAGCAAGGAGCGCCCGGACTGGGGCGGTGAGCCGGATCTGCGCGCCCTGCAGACCAACCTGGCCAAGCTCCACCTCGACCTGCTGCGCCGCCTCGACGGCGGGGATGCGCTCGGCCTGTCGTGGGGCAAGGACGTCACCGGCCGCCTCGACACCGGCACCGTCGCCGTCGTCGGGCACAGCTCGGGGGCAGGCTGGGCGATCCAGGCGGCGTTCGGGCGTGACCTGCCGGGCACCAAGGCGGCCGTCGCGCTCGAGCCGGCCCTGCGCGGCATGCCCCGGCGACGAAGGGAACGCCCCCGCTCCTGACGGTCCTCGGCCAGTGCGACGAGCAGATACCGATCGCGGACAACCGGCGGGACATGACGAAGGTCGCCGCCGCGGCGACGGACGGCGCCGTCGCCGCGGTGACCCTGCAGCACGCGACGCACATCGGCATGGTCACCGGCGGCGGCTCCCACACCATCGGGCTGACGACACCCGACGACTCCCCGGCCTGCGCCGCCGGGGCGCTGCTCACCCCGGCCCTCCAGCGCGCCGCCGCCGCCCAACTCGTCGGCGACTTCATCCAGCAGGCGTTCGGCGGGGCGACGACCTACCGGCTGCAGCTGGTGCCGGGCACGACCTCGACCCTGGACCTCGCCTCCCACACGACGGCCGAGCTGGTCCCCGGCACGGCGAGTCCGGCGCAGGTCGACCCCGCGACGGTGACGTACACCCGCTCGACGACGCCCATCCTGCCGCCCCCGCCGAGGGACTTCGTGCTGCACCAGAAGGGCGAAGGCGACGTCTGAAGCCTGTCCGGCGAAGGGACCCCTGGGGTCGCCGCGCTGCCGTCAGCGGGGTGTGCTTGGGGCTCGGGGTGCGACTCACGAGCTGGGCCGCGAGGGGGAACGCGAGGACGGTCAAGGCGCCGGCGCCGACGAGCAGGGAGGCGGTCGTGGCGTCCATGAGGTCGGAGGCGAGCGCCACCTCCGTGACCGCGACGATGATCGGTAGGCCGGTGGCGGCGTAGAGGCCCAGTTCGAGCCGCTTGCGGGTGGTGCTCAGACCCGAGCCGGTGTCGACGAGCTGCTCGGTGAGGAAGACGGGCAGGCCGCGCGCGAGGCCGATGACCACGGCCAGCCCGAGTAGCACCCACGGGTGCTCGGCGAGCGCGGCGACCTCGATCGCCATCCCCGAGGCCACGAAGAACATGGGGATGAAGAAGCCGAAGCCCACGTGCTCCAGCGACTCGGCGATCTCGTGCACGTGATGTCCGCCGATGCGCGACAGGACGACCCCCGCCGCGAACGCCCCGAGCACGGCGTCGAACTCCAAGATCGCGGCCAAGGCCATGAGTCCGCTGAGCAGTAGCATCACGGCGCGCAGCAGGGTGCGCAGCGACCACGGCGAGAGGTGGCTGCCCTGGCCGGGGTCGAGCCCCACGCGCCGCTGCAGTCTCGTCGGGACGGCGATGACGGCGAGTGTCACGAGCACGAAGAAGCCCATGAGCAGCCCGGCCTGCAGCGGCGAGTGGCTCGTCAGCAGCAACGCCATGACGACGACGGGCCCGATCTCGCCGACGGCCCCGTGGGTGAAGATCGCGCGCCCAGCGGCGTGTCGGTGAGACCCCGGTCCTTGAGGATCGGCAGGAGCGTGCCGAGCGCGGTCGAGGAGATCGCCAGCCCGAGCGCGACCGCCTGGGTGAAGTCGACATCGGGAGTGATGAGCCAGGCGAAGAAGACCGCCACGACGAAGCCGACCGTCCACGTCGTCCACGCCCAGCGCCCCTGGCGGCCCACGAGCGACTTCAGCTCGATCTCCATCCCCGCCAGGAGGAAGAGCAGGCCCATCCCGAGCTGCTTGATCATCTCGATGCCCTGTGTCGATGCGAGCCCGAGCACGTGCGGCCCGATGAGCACGCCGACCAGGAGGAGAACGACCACCTCGGGCGCGCGGCCGCGAGCGAGTCGCGCCAGGAGCGGTGCGACGACCGCCGCCGCCGCCATCCAGAAGAGCGACACGGTCATCGCGGCCGTCGACATCCCCGAGGTCAGCACCGCTCAAGTACGCCGCGCGCTCTACCTGCCGGAGCCCCTGCTCCGCGCCGGCGAGAACGAGATCACGGTCCTCGACCTCGACCTGGCGGACACCGGCGAGGTCGCCGTCGCCCTGCGCTCGGAGGCGAATCTCGGCTGAGGCTCATTAGCCGCCTGACTCAGACCGACGTGGGCCGGCGGCCGTCAGTCTCGTGGTGCGTGACCGAGGTCAGAGTGACCGTGTCCTGCGGCAGTGGTCAGCGCCTGGTCGAGGTCGGCGATGAGGTCGGCGTTGTCATCGAGGCCGACCGACAGGCGCCGGAGGCGGACGGCTCACCGCTCGTCGAAGGTGTCGTCCTCGGGCAGCTCGTGCTGGGCGCGGCGTGTGGTCCGGCGGTCGGCGAGGACGAGGGCCACGACCGCCACCGCGAGCCGACGACCAGTCCGGCTGCGTAGCTCCACCCGCCGCGCTCCTCGATGCTGCCGCCCCCGTCGCCGATGACGAGCAGGATGCCGACGGCCCAGGCGACGCCGAGCAGGATCCGCAGCCGGAAGGCCCAGAACGACCAGCGGTCCTTCCACGGAAGGTCGGTCATGCCATGGCGACGCAGATGCGACAGGGCGGCGACGTTCCCCCGACCGATGATCCAGAGGACTCCGATGGACCACAGTGCGACGCCTCGGTCCCCGAGCCACGCCATGGCCGTCGCGAGCCCGACCGCGGCCAGCAGCGCGCGACCTCGTGGGCGATGACGTAGGACTCCATCCAGATCCGGCGCTCGCGCTCGTCGCCGAAGGTGGCCTCGTCGAGGCCGGCCATGGCGCCGAGGACGCAGTGGTGCGGTGACGTCTTCGAAGACATCTCAGGCCTCCAAGCGGGAGTGGTCGACAGTGAAGAGCTGGTCGATCGGGTGCTCCAGGGCGTGGGCGATGCGCAGCGCGAGGAGCACTGAGGGGGCGTAGTCGCCACCCTCGATCGACACGATGGTCTGTCGCGAGACGCCCACGGCCCCGGCCAAGTCGGCCTGGGTCATGCGCCGAGCACGCCGCGTCTCGCGGACCGTGTTGAGAAGTGCGTCGTTCGGCATGCTGATAAGTCAACGATCCTTGACACGAAATGTCAAGGATTCTGGACTTCTC
>CAKUSI010000299.1 GCA_934678955.1 uncultured Austwickia sp.
CACCGCGTACTTCTTGACCGGAGACGCGGCGCTGGCGCACGACCTCCTCCAGGAGTCCTTGGTCCGCACCTGGCCGCACTGGACCCGGATCGCTTCCGGCGCTCCGGAGGCCTACGTGCGGACGGTGATGACGCGGCTCCAGGGGTCGTGGTCGCGGCGGAAGTGGCGCGGGGAGGTCCCGACCGAGCGACTGCCGGAGCGGATCGCGCACGACGCGGGCGGCGAGGTCGACGATGAGCTCGCCTGGGCGCTGGCGCATCTGCCCGTTCGTCAACGTCAGGTCGTCGTCCTGCGGTACGCCGACGACCTCCCCGTCGAGGAGGTCGCGCGGATCCTGCGGTGCTCCCCGGGGACCGTCAAGAGCCAGGCCTCCCGCGGCCTGGCCACGCTGCGGGCGACGCTGCGCCCCGCGCCGACAGGAGGTGCGTCATGTCTGAATCCGGCGACCTGATCGCGCGGCTGCGCGACGCGGGTGGTCCCGACGATCCGGTGGATCCCGGTGCTGTTGTCGAGCAGGCGCGGGTGCGCCGCGGCCGCCGCACGGCGGTGCTCTCGTCGCTCGCCGCGGTCGCGCTCATCGGTGGGGCCGTCGGGATCGGCACCCGCATCCTGCCCGCTCGCGACATGGCCGGAGTCGCTGCCTCGGCGCCCTCACCTGACACGCGATCGCCCGAGTCGCCGTCGTCCAGCGGCCCGCTCGTGTGTCCGACGGGGGTGGCCTGGGCCGACGATCTGGCAGCCGTGCCGGACGTGCCATCGGCCCCGGTGATGCCGCGCGGAGTCGACCCCACCTCGCGGCTCGTGCCCGACGCGGTCCCCGTCGAGGCGATCGTCTGTCGGTACGGGTCGGACGAGCAGATGACGAGTGCCGCGAGCACCCCGTCGCCGGGAGCCACACTCGATTCCGGCACACCGAGGCGCACCTCGCTCAGCGGATCGGTGCCTCTGACGCAGGGCCTCGCGGGGGTGCCGGACGATCTGGCCTGGCTCCCGCGTCGGCCCGCGTCCGATGGCCTGCGGATGTGCACGTTCAAGGGCGGGCCGACCACCCCCTACCTCCTCGGCCTGCGGTATGACGGAGCGACGGGGGAGGGCCTGGTGTGGGTGGCGGCTTCGGACGACCCCAGCGGGTGTCGTGACTCGGGTAACGGCGCCTTCACGACGAAGACGTCGTTGGGATCGACCTTCGCCACTGCATCGCGCCAGAAGCGCTGGCCGGCGCCGCGCCCGGCCGACCCGTGCGAGGTGAGCACGGGACGGCTCGGTTCGGACACCGCGCTCATCCCGCCGGGTGCGGTCTCGGCCGTGCTCTGCGCCCAGGGGAGTGCGCACCCGGTCCCGCCGTCGACTTTCCGCAAGGTGCAGGAGGTGCTCGCGCCGGTCCGTGTCGATCCGAGGACCGCAGGCGTCACCTGCCCCGCCGGCGCGACCGCGCGCCAGCGCCTCGTCATCTCCTACGACCGGGGACCGACGACGTGGCTGCTCGCAGGACGCGACTGCCAACCCCAACTCGCCGGACCCCTGCTCGGAGCCACCGATGTGCCGCCGCAGTTCTGGAGCCTGCTCGACCGCGTGGCACAAGCCCCTCGGACGACGATCGGGCCGGCGCGATGAGACCCGGCCGGATCGTCGTGCTGTTCAGCGTCGCCGGCGTCCTGGTGCTCGGGACCGTCGTCGGCTGGTCCCTGCGGCCCGAGGTGACCGGACCGCAGGCTCCGTCATCGCTGCCCCCGCTGGGCTGCCCGACGCAGGTGTCGAGTGACCTCGGGGCGTCGTCTGCGACCTTCGTGCCGCATCGGCCCGCCGGCGTCGGGGTGGGGGAGCACCTCACACCGGATCAGGCGCCGCACACGGCGGTGATGTGCCGGTTCGAGGAGACGTCGATGCCGACGGGCACTGCCCCCCGATGCCCGACTGCCGCTGACGGCTCACAGGCAGGTGACGGGCGCTGCTGCCGTGGCTCTGGCCGCAGATTTGGGAGGGCTCCCCGCCTACCGAGCAAAGGTCCGGAGGCGGCTGCAACGCGATGTTCGTCCCCGTCACGCCCTATCTGGTCGGATTCGACTACCCCGGTGGCGGCCGGATCTGGGTCGGCGCGACGACGGATGGAGGGTGCGGCGGGACGAGTAGCGACAACGGACGCTTCCGTGCTGCCGACGCCTCCGGGATCGTCGAGGCGGCCTTGACGCGAGCCGACTGAACCGATCTCGCGGTCCTGGATTTTCGCCAGCCACGTCTCGACGTCGGCGCTGCTGCGTGGGAGTGCTCCGGAGAGGTTTTCGGGTGATTGTCGGTGGCCATGGAAAACTGCCCGTAAGCGGTCACCGGAGTTGCCCGTTGGTGGCCAGGAGAACTGCCCGTTGGTGGCCATGAGTTCTGCCCACGTCTGATGGTTCCGCCCCGCGCGTCGTCGCGGTGGTGGGGCCCCTTCCCGGTTCGATGACGGTGCTTAGGTCGTCGTCGCCCGGGAAGGGGCTGTGTTGAAGTCTGACGGAGAAGTCATGGAGATTCTGGAAGCGTTCGATGCGACGGGGTCGTATCGAGCAGCGGGGCAGTTGGCGGGGTGCTCGCATCACACGGTCGCGGCGTATGTCGCCGCGCGGGCCGCGGGCCGGCCTGTCGGCGCGGCGGCGCCGAGGGCGCGGGCGGTCGACGAGTTCCTGCCGAAGGTTGAGGAGCTGGTCGAGAGGACGAAGGGCAAGGTTCGGGCCGACAAAGTGCACGAGGTGCTGGCCTCGATGGGGTTTGAGGGATCGGAGCGATCGACGCGTCGCGCGGTCGCCGCGGTGAAGGCATCGTGGCGGGCGGGGAGCCGGCGGGTGCATCGGCCGTGGGTCACGGAGCCCGGGTTGTGGTTGCAGTACGACTTCGGCGACGGGCCCGTGGTCGGCGGGGTGAAGACGGTGCTGTTCGCCGCATGGTTGGCGTTCTCGAGGTTTCGAGTGGTGATCCCGATCCGTGACAAGACGCTCCCGAGCGTGTTCGCGGCGTTGGATCGGACGTTCCGGGCGGTCGGGGGCGCGCCGACGTATGTCCTGACCGACAACGAGAAGACGGTCACCACGATGCATATCGCGGGGGTCCCGGTCCGCAACGCCCAGACGGTGTCGTTCGCAGCGCACTATGGCGTCACGGTGCTGACCTGCCAGCCCGCGGACCCCGCCTCGAAGGGCGGAGCGGAGGCGTCGGTGAAGCTCGCGAAAGCGGATCTGGTGCCCACCGATGCGAACCTCCGGGACCAGTACGCGTCGTTCGCGGAGCTGGAGGCGGCATGCGAGCAGTTCATGGACGACGTGAACGGGCGTGAGCACCGGGTCACGAAGCGGCGCCCGGTCGAGATGCTGATCGAGGAGCAGCAGCGGTTGCACCCGGTCCCCGGTCGTGCTCACACCATCGCGTTCGGCGTGAGCAGGCGGGTCGGGGAGAACACGCCGATGGTCGCGTTCGAGAACGGGCAGTACTCCGTCCCGCACCTGCTGATGGGCGCCGAGGTGTTCGTCCGCGCGCAGGGCGCCGCGGACGGGGAACGGGTCGTGATCGTCCACCACGGCGTCGACGGGCCGGTCGAAGTCGCCCGTCACGACCGCGCCCGTCCCGGGACCCCGCGGATCGACGACGCCCACTTCCCCGGAAGCGGAGGGGTGAAGGTCCCCGGCGACTACCAGATCAAGGCTCGCAGCGCTGAGGAGGCGGAGTTCCTCGGCATCGGTCACGGCGCGGCTGCCTGGCTGGTCGAGGCCGCCGCGGCGGGAACGCAGCGGATGAATCAGAAGATGCGTGAAGCCGTCCAGCTCGCCCGCATCCACGGGATCGAGGTTGTCGACGAAGCGCTCGGCGTCGCGGCAGCCTACGGCCGATTCGACACCGGCGATCTCGCGTCGATCCTCGGCGCGAAGGGGTCCTCGCTCGCGGTCCGTCATGCGTCGGAGACGCGGTCGCTCGCGCAAGGCACTCGCGGTTGGGCCAGCATCGGCCAGCCCGCCGCCGGGCGCCCGATCGTCCCGGTCGATGAGATCACCGCGACGAGCGAGGAGGCCGAGCTGTGAGCATCTCGACACCTCCCGCCCCGCCGATCCCGGTCGAGCTGGAACAGACCATGCGGCAGCTGAAGATGCCCTACGCGCGCGGCATCGCGCCGGACGTGTTCGCGACCGCGAGAGCGCAACGCTGGGAACCGGCCGAGGTCGTCAAGGCGCTCCTGGACGCGGAGATCGCCGGCCGGTCCCGGTCCATGCTCGCCGCCCGCCGTAAGGCCGCCGGATTCCCGACCGGGAAGACGTTCGAGTCCTGGGACGAGCAGGTCTCCACGATCCCCGCGCCCACCCAGCAGGCGCTGCGCACCCTGGAATGGGTGCACCGGCGGGAGAACCTCGTGATCTGCGGGCCCGCCGGCACCGGAAAGACGTTCTTCCTCGAAGCGCTCGGCCAGCACGCCGTCGAACAAGGGCTGAAGGTCGCGTGGTTCCGGCTCGAGGACCTCGGCGCGCTGATCCGCGCGCACCGCGTCGATGACACCGTCACCCGCACCGTTCAGCGCATCCTCCGCGCTGATCTCGTGGTCGTTGACGACATCGGCCTGCTCAGCGTCGGTGACGACGCCGCCGAGGGGCTCTACCGGCTCGTCGACGCCGCCTACGAGAAACGCTCCATCGCGATCAGCTCGAACCTGCACCCCGCCGGGTTCGACGAGCTCATGCCCAAGACCCTCGCCACCGCGACCGTGGACCGGCTCCTCCACCACGCCCACCTCGCCCAGACCACCGGCGACTCCGTCCGCCTCGCGCAAGCCCTCGCCGGCACGGGGGTGACCCCCATGACCTGATCGAGCCGCTCACGCGGCCAGGACCACCACACCCCGGTGGGCAGAACTCCTGGCCGCGAA
>CAKUSI010000300.1 GCA_934678955.1 uncultured Austwickia sp.
TCCCCGACCAGGACGACGAGGACGAGGCCGGTGAGGGCGCGGCCCCCGAGCCGGGCCACGACGCGGCGGCGGGGGGCGTGGCGCGATGACCGGGGCTCAGGAGGCATACCTCGACCGCTACGGGAACGCGCTGCTGCAGGTGTTCGGCACGCCGCAGCGGGTGCTCACGCATGGTCAGGGGTGCGAGGTGTACGACGCCGACGGACGCGTCTACCTCGACCTGCTCGCCGGGATCGCGGTGAACGCCCTCGGCCACGCCCACCCGAAGCTGGTGGCGGCCATCACCGAGCAGGCGCAGCGCGCCGTCCACGTCTCGAACTTCTTCACCACGGCTCCGCAGATCGAGCTCGCGGAGAAGCTGCTCACCCTCGCCGGGGCGCCGTCCGGGTCCGCGGTGTTCTTCGCCAACTCCGGCACCGAGGCCAACGAAGCGGCCGTGAAGCTGAGCCGGCGCACCGGCCGGTCGCGCATCGTCGCGGCGGAGGGAGGCTTCCACGGGCGGTCCACGGGCGCGCTGGCGCTGACGCATAAGGAGGCCTACCGGGAACCGTTCGCGCCGCTGCTCGGCGACGTCACGTTCGTGCCCTACGACGACGCCGAGGCGCTGCGTGCCGTGTTCGAGGACGGGCAGGGCGAGGTCGCGGCGGTGTTCCTGGAGCCGATCCAGGGGGAAGCGGGCGTGCGGCCCGCGTCGGAGGCATACCTGCGTGCCGCGCGCGACCTGTGCACCGCGAACGGGGCTTTGCTGGTCTTCGACGAGGTGCAATGCGGGGTCGGGCGGACCGGCGACTGGTTCGCCCACCAGCCCAGCGGGGTGCTCCCCGACGCGATGACCCTCGCCAAGGGGCTCGCTGGCGGTGTCCCGATCGGGGCACTGATCACGTACGGGCCCGCGGTGACGGGCCTGTTCACGGCCGGCCAGCACGGGTCGACGTTCGGCGGCAATCCGCTCGCCTGCGCGGCGGGGCTGGCCGTGCTCGACGTGATCGAGTCGGAGCACTTGATGGATCATGCTGTGCAGGTGGGTGAGAAAATCCGGGCCGCCGTCCTCGGGCTGCGGCATCCGCGCATCGCCGAGGTGCGAGGGCGCGGACTGCTGCTGGGCATCGGGCTGACCGACGAGGGCGCGACCGATCTTGCCGCGGGGCTCCTCGCGGACGGCATCATCGTGAACGCACCCAACCCCCGGACCCTCCGGCTCGTGCCGCCGCTGGTGCTGAGCGCCGAGCAGGCCGACCGGTTCGTCCACGCTCTGCACGCCCGCCTCGACGAACCGAAGGACTCCTCATGACCGTGCGCCACTTCCTGCGTGACGACGATCTCACGCCCGCCGAGCAGGCCCAGGTGATCGACCGCGCGATCGCGCTGAAGCAGGATCGCTTCGCCGCGCGGCCGTTCGAGGGACCGCAGGCGGTCGCGGTCATCTTCGACAAGCCGACGCTGCGTACGCAGGTGTCGTTCATGGCGGGGATCGCCGAGCTCGGGGGGTTCCCCTTCGTGGTGGACGGCAATCTCGCGCAGATCGGGGTCCGGGAGTCGGTCGCCGACACCGCGAGGGTCCTGACCCGGCAGGTGTCGGCGATCGTCTGGCGCACGCACGGGCAGGAGCGCATCGAGGAGATGGCGGCGCATTCGACGGTGCCCGTGGTCAACGCCCTGACCGACCTCTTCCACCCGTGCCAGATCCTGGCGGACCTACAGACGGTGAAGGAGCACTTCGGCGACCTCGCCGGACGGGTCCTGGTCTACCTCGGGGACGCGGCCAACAACATGTCCAACAGCTACGTGTTGGGCGGGGTGACGGCGGGGATGCACGTGCGCATCTCGGGGCCTGAGTCGTTCCAGCCCAATCCCGACGTGATCGCCGCCGCCCGCCGGATCGGCGAGCAGACCGGGGGCACCGTCGAGCTGGTCCACGATGCGGCGCAGGCCGTCGTCGACGCCGACGTGGTGGCCACCGACACGTGGGTGTCGATGGGCAAGGAGTCCGAGCGTGAGGCCCGCCAGGGCGCCGCGAACCCGTTCAAGGCCTACCAGGTGAGCGGGGCCCTCATGTCCTTGGCCGCGCGCGACGCGGTGTTCCTGCACTGCCTACCGGCCTACCGGGGCTACGAGGTGACGGCTGACGTGATCGACGGTCCGCGATCCCTGGTCTGGGACGAGGCCGAAAATCGCCTGCACGCCCAGAAGGCGTTGCTGGAGTTCCTGGTGGCGCGCTCTGCCAGGGCGTAGGAGCGCCTGAAGGAGGAAGCCTCGTGTCGCTCGCACATTCCCGCGCGGCCCGGCACCAGCGGATCGTGGAGATCATCGCGCGGCTGCCGGTCCGTAACCAGGGCCAGCTGCTGGAGCTGCTCGCGCAGGACGGCTACGAGGTGACCCAGGCGACCCTGTCGCGGGACCTCGTCGAGATCGGCGCGGTCAAGATCCGCCAGGGCGGAGCCCTGGTCTACGCGGTGCCGGGCGAGGGCGGCGACCGTTCGCTCCGGGCGGCGGAGAGTCCCGAGGAGGTGACCGCCCGGCTGCGCCGACTCTGCGAGGACCTGCTGGTCACCGCTACCGCCTCGGCCAACCTCGTGGTGCTGCGCACCCCGCCCGGGGCGGCGAACTACCTGGCCTCGGCCCTGGATCGCGCCGACGACGAGGACATCGTGGGCACCATCGCGGGCGACGACACCGTGCTGGTGATCACCGCGCGGGTCGACACGGGGCACCAGGTCGCGGAGCGGCTGCTCGCGCTGGCCTCCGGCGCCGAATGAGCCCGTCCGCGGTCCGCTTCGTCCGTCCGTCCCCGTACGCTGCTGGCAAAGCCACGCGCCCCACGGGTGCCGGGCGCACGTCCGGCCCGGCGACACCCGTGGGGCGCGCTTCATATGGAAAGGACGCCGGTGAGCGCCGAACAGCCCGACCAGAACCGCCCCCTCGCGCTGTGGGGAGGCCGGTTCGCCGGCGGCCCCGCGGACGCGCTCGCAGCGCTCTCGAAGTCGACCCACTTCGACTGGAGGCTCGCCCCGTACGACCTCGCCGGGTCCCGCGCCCACGCGCGGGTGCTGCACGCCGCGGGACTGCTCGACGACGCGACGCTGGAGGCGATGCTCGACGGGTTGCGCCGGCTGGAGGCGGACGTGACCTCGGGGGCGTTCGGGCCGGGCGAGGACGACGAGGACGTGCACACCGCGCTGGAGCGCGGGCTCATCGAGCGGGTCGGTCCGGAGGTGGGGGGGCGGCTGCGGGCCGGGCGCTCGCGCAACGACCAGGTGGCGACCCTGTTCCGGATGTACCTGCGCGATCACGCCCGCGCGTGCGCCTCCCTCGTCCTGGATGTGGTCGACGCCCTGCTGGACCAGGCCGACGCGCACCCGCAGGCCCCGATGCCTGGCCGGACCCACCTGCAGCACGCCCAGCCCGTGCTCTTGGCGCATCACCTCCTCGCCCACGCGTGGGCGCTGCTGCGCGACGTGGACCGTCTGCGGGACTGGGACGCGCGGGCGGCCGTGAGCCCGTATGGCTCCGGCGCGCTCGCCGGATCGTCGTTGGGGTTGGACCCGGAGGCGGTGGCGGCCGATCTCGGCTTCGACGCCGCCTGCGAGAACTCGATCGACGGCACGGCCGCTCGCGACTTCGTCGCCGAGTTCGCCTTCGTGGCCGCCATGGTCGCGGTGGACGTCTCCCGGTTCGCCGAGGAGGTATGCCTGTGGGCGACCAAGGAGTTCGGCTTCATCACCCTGCATGACGCGTATTCGACGGGGTCGAGCATCATGCCGCAGAAGAAGAACCCGGACGTGGCGGAACTCGCGCGGGGGAAGGCAGGCCGCCTGGTGGGCGACCTGGCGGGGCTGCTCACGACCCTCAAGGGGATGCCGCTGGCCTACAACCGCGACCTGCAGGAGGACAAGGAACCCGTCTTCGACGCGGTGGACACGCTCGAAGTGCTCCTGCCCGCCGTGGCGGGCATGACCGCGACGCTGACGTTCCACACGGACCGGCTGGCAGAGCTCGCACCGCAGGGCTTCTCCCTGGCCACCGATGTCGCCGAGTGGCTGGTGCGCGAGGGGGTGCCCTTCCGCGTGGCCCACGAGGTCGCCGGCGAGTGCGTCCGGGTCTGCGAATCGCGCGGGATCGAGCTGTGGGATCTCACCGACGCCGACCTGACGGGCATTCACGAAGCGCTGACCCCGCAGGTCCGCTCGGTGCTTTCGGTCGAGGGATCGCTGGCGTCGCGGGACGCCAAGGGTGGGACGGCGCCGGTGCGCGTGGCCGAGCAGCGCGCCGCCGCCCGGGCGGCCTCGGTCGCCGCTCGCGGCTGGGCGAGTGCTCGTCCGCGTGTCGCGTGAGGCCGGACATATGTCGCGGGAACCGGATCCTGCCGCGTGATCCGGGGCCGGCGTCGTGGGACGTCCGTCGGGAAGGCGTGGTGACTGCGTTGTGACTCCGGCGACCTCGGCGAAGGACGCGGTGCCGCGCCCGGCGCGGCTGGACCGGGCATTCTTCGCCCGGCCGGTGCTGGAGGTGGCCCCGCAGCTGTTGGGCTGCGTGTTCCGGCACGGCGGGGTGGGACTTGTTCTCACGGAAGTAGAGGCATACGACGGTCAGAATGACCCGGGTTCTCACGCATATCGAGGCGTTACACCGCGGACCGCTGTGATGTTCGGGCCGGCGGGACACCTGTACGTCTACTTCACGTATGGGATGCACTTCTGCGCCAACGTCGTCACCGGGTACGAGGGGTCGGCCGCAGCCGTGCTGCTGCGGGCGGGGCACGTGGTCGACGGCGTGGAGGTTGCCGCCGCGCGTCGTCCGGGGATTCGGCAGCGGGACTGGGCCCGCGGTCCGGCCCGGCTCACCACGACGATGGGCCTGGCCCGCGCGGAGAACGGCTT
>CAKUSI010000301.1 GCA_934678955.1 uncultured Austwickia sp.
GGGCACAACAACGGCAGCGCGATGGTGCGGGTGCCGATGTACAAGCCCGTGAAGGGCAACTCCACCCGCGTCGAGGTCCGCTCGCTCGATCCCGCGTGCAACCCGTACCTGGCCTTCGCGGTGCTCCTGGCCGCGGGGCTGAAGGGGATCGAGGAGGAGTACGAGCTCGGCGAGGAGGTGGAGGACGACGTGTGGAAGCTGACCCCCAGGGAGCGCGGCGCCCTCGGCATCGAGCCGCTCCCCACCTCGCTGCACAGCGCGATCCTCGCGATGGAGCGCAGCGAACTCGTGGCGGAGACCTTGGGGGAGGCGATCTTCGACGTGTTCCTGCGCAACAAGCAGGCCGAGTGGGACGAATACCGGGCCCAGGTGACGCCGCACGAACTCGCCAAGCTTCTGCCGGTCCTGTGAGGCCTGGGGTGAGTCCCTCCGGCCCGCCGCCCGCCGACAATCCCGTGCCGGACCCGTCCGGGCGGGCCGCCCGGACGGGCACGCGGTCCCAGCTCGCCCGATGGGGATTCGGCGACGCCCGCCGGGTCGAGTCGCTGCTCGCAGCCCCGCAGTGGAAAGGGCTGCTGGACCTCCCCACCGACAGCCAAGCGGGCCCCCCGGGTCTGTGGGCCGGGCTCACCGCCACCGCGGACCCAGACGCCGCCGTGTTCGGCCTGCTGCGACTGCTGGAGACGGTGCGACCCGCGGAGGGGGAGCGGGACCTGCGGGCGTTGCTGGCCGCCGGCGGGGACGCCCGGGACCGGCTGCTGGGGGTGCTCGGTGCATCGGTTGCCCTCGCCGACCACCTGGTCGCCCGGCCCGGCCAATGGCGTTCTGCTGCAGACGCGGTCCCGCTGCAGGGGAGCGAGCGCACCGACCGCCTGGTCGAGGCCGTGTCGGCCGCGGCGCGGGGGGACGCCGACCCGCAGGACGCGCTGAGGGTCGCCTACCGGGAGCAGATGCTCGGGATCCTCGCCCGGGACATCACCGCTGAGCCCCTCGACGTGCTACCCGAGACCGCCGCCGCGCTCGCGGACCTGGCCTCCGCCGCCCTGGAGGCCGCTTACCGGATCGCCTGCGAAGAGCACCCGGAAGCGGCCCGGCAGGCGCGACTGGCGGTGATCGGGATGGGCAAGTGCGGCGGCCGGGAGCTCAACTACATCTCGGACGTCGACGTGGTGTTCGTCGCCGAACCGGCGCCCGGGTGTGGGGAAGAGGAGGCGATCGCCGCCGCCACGTTGCTCGCGAGCACGCTGATGCGCGTGTGCGCGGCGCCGACGGCGGAGGGATCGCTCTGGCAGGTGGACGCGGCGCTGCGCCCGGAGGGCAAGCAGGGGCCGCTGGTGCGGACGGTGGCCAGCCACCGGCAGTACTACCAGCGCTGGGCCAAGACCTGGGAGTTCCAGGCCTTGCTCAAGGCCCGGCACGTCGCGGGAGATCCCGAGGTGGGAGCGGCGTACGAGGCGGCGATCCTGCCGATGGTCTGGGACGCGGCCGGGCGCGAGAACTTCGTCGAGGACGTGCAGGCGATGCGGCGTCGGGTCGAGGCGCACGTGCCGACGAAGGAGGCGGGCCGCCAGCTCAAGCTCGGTCCCGGCGGGCTGCGGGACGTCGAGTTCTCCGTACAGCTCCTGCAGCTCGTGCACGGGCGCACCGACACATCGCTGCGCTCGCGCTCCACGCTGGAGGCACTCGCCGCCCTGTCGGCGGGTGGCTACGTCGGCCGAGCGGACGCCGCGTCCCTGGACGTCGCCTACCGGTTTCTGCGGGCCACGGAGCACCGCATCCAGGCCCACCGCATGCGGCGCACCCACCTCATGCCCACCGCCGCCGCGGACCTGCGCCGTCTGGGACGATCGCTGGGCCTGCGCAAGAACCCGGAGGAGCAGGTCGCGGCGCGTCGCCGCGAGGAGTCCCTGGAAGTCCGCCGGATCCACGAGAAGCTCTTCTACCGACCGCTGCTCGCGGCGGCCGCCCGGCTGAGTGGAGACGACGTCGCGCTCACCGAGGAGGCGGCGCGCGCCCGGCTGGCCGCCCTCGGCTTCCGCGACCCGTCCGGGGCGCTGCGGCACATCGCCGCTCTGACCCAGGGGGTGACCCGGACCGCGGCGATCCACCGGCAGCTGCTGCCCGTGATCCTCGGCTGGTTCGCGGACGAGGCCGACCCGGACGCGGGCCTCCTCGCCTACCGCAGGGTGAGCGAGTCGTTGGGTGGAACGCCTTGGTATGCACGGATGCTCCGGGACGAGGGCCATTCCGCGGAGCGGCTGGCCCACGTGTTGGCACGCAGCCGGTTCGCGGCGGACCTGCTCGTACGGATGCCGGACGCGGTCCGCCTGCTGGGGGAACCCGACGGGCTCCTCCCGCGCGGACGCGACCGGCTGGTGGCCACGATGGGCGCGGCGATATCCCGGGCCGAGGACGCCCCCGCGGCGATCGAGGCGGCGCGCAAGATCCGACGGCACGAGCTCTTCCGGGTCGCGGTCGCGGACATGGTCGGCAACCTCTCCCTGGCCGCCGCCGCGGAGGCCATCACCGACACGGCGGAGGCCCTGGTCGAGAGCGGTTTGCGCATCGCGACCAAAGCGGTGTCGATCGAGCGCGGCGAGCCGGTGCCCGCGGACATCGCGTTGATCGGCATGGGCCGGTTCGGCGGCCGGGAGATGGGGTACGCCTCCGATGGCGACATCCTGGCCGCCCATCGTCCCCACCCGGGCGCCGACGAGACGGCAGCGGCGGACGCGGCCACCGCCGTCGTGGTCGAGTTGCGCCGGATGCTGCGTGAGGCGGGACCCGACCCGCAGCTGGAACTCGATGCGGACCTGCGCCCCGAGGGCAAGGCGGGGCCGCTGACCCGCACCGTCGCCGGGTATGCGGGCTACTACGAGCGCTGGGCGAGCACGTGGGAGTTCCACGCGCTGCTTCGGGCGCGACCGATCGCGGGCGACCCGGAGCTCGGCGCGGAGTTCATCGCGCTGGCCGACCGCTTCCGTTACCCGGCAGAGGGCCTCGACGCCGCCCAACTGCGCGACATCCGTCGTCTCAAGGCGCGGATGGAGGGCGAACGCCTGCCGCGCGGCGCGGACCCGAAGGACCACCTCAAGCTCGGGCCCGGGGGACTGTCCGACGTGGAGTGGACCGTGCAGCTGCTGCAGCTCCAGCACGCCCACGAGGTGCCCGGTCTGCGCACGACGCTGACCCTGCCCGCCCTCGAGGTCGCCCGGGACGCAGGTCTGGTCGACCCCGAGGATGCCGACCTGTTGTCGGAGGCATGGCGGTTGGCGACCGCCATCCGTGACGCCGGGATGCTCTGGCGGGGGCGTCCCACCGACGCCATCCCCACCGACCTGCGGGATCAGGAGGGCATCTCCCGCATCCTGCTCAACCCCGGCGGGCAGGGAGCACAGCTGCGCGAGCGCTACCGGCGCGCCGCTCGCCGGGCTCGGCAGGTGACCGAACGGCTCTTCTACGGGCATACGGACTGAAAACCGTGAGGGACAGTGGGGAATGGAGGGGGTCGGATGGGCATACGGGTCTATCTGGTCGATGACCATGAGATCGTCCGGCGCGGGCTGCGCGAGCTGTTGGAGCTCGAAGCGGACCTGCAGATCGTGGGGGAGTCGGGCACGGCCGAGGAGGCGGTCCGTCGCATCCCGGCCCTGCGGCCCGACGTGGCCCTGCTCGACGTTCGGCTCCCCGACGGCTCGGGCATCGAGGTCTGCCGCCAGGTCCGCGGCATCGACCCCCGCATCGCCGGCCTGGTGCTGACGTCCTACGACGATGACCAGGCGCTGACGGCGGCGGTCCTCGCCGGCGCGGCCGGCTACCTGCTCAAGGACATCCACGGCGAGGACCTGGTCGCCGCGATCCGCACGGTGGCCGCCGGCGGGAGCCTCGTGAGCGACGCGGATCGGGAGGGCGTACGCACGCAGCTCGCCGCGGGCAGCGCGGACCCACGGCTGCGGAGCCTCACCGCCCAGGAGGGGCGCATCCTCGTGCTGGTGGCCCGCGGCCTCACCAACCGCCAGATCGGCGCCGAGTTGTTCCTCGCCGAGAAGACGGTGAAGAACTATGTGACCTCGATCCTCGCCAAGCTCGGCATGCAGCGCCGCACCCAGGCCGCGGTCTTCGCCGCCCTGCACGCCGACGACCTGCCCGAGGGGCAGCGTCCGGCGGCGAGAGACTGAGCCCGGGTCCGGAGCGAGCCCCGCGCGGCGCCCCGGAACCTGGCCCCGCGCGTGTGGCGGGTCCCAGCGGCGTCGATGAACGGGCCGGTGCACCGATGAACGGCAAGGGAATCGGACGTGTGGCGCGGGTGGCAGCGACAAGGCGCAGCGGGGACCTTCGACCCTGGTAGATGCCCCGTCCAGCACGCACCATGGGGTCATGACATCGTCGCGATGGACCGCGCCTCCACCTGCCCGGCACCGGGTCGGGGACGTGGTCGCCGGGCTCCTCGACGACGACGCGGTCGCCGCCGTCGCGCGGGCCGCAGTGCGCGAGGCGCTGGCCCGCGGGGCACGGGTGCGATTCCTCCAGGTGGCGGCGGAGGAGCCTGCTGCCTTGGCAGCGCGGGACGCCACACCGTTCGCCGCCGCGCTGCGCGCGCTCCGCGAAGCCCCGCGCATCCCCGTCACGTTCGAGACGGTGGCGGGCGAGATCGGTCCGACCTTCGTGGAACGGAGCGCGGACGCCAGCGTGCTCGTCGTTGGCCGGGACGGCCGGCCCGGGGAGTCGGGCACCGTGGCCGCGTACTGCCAGACCCACGCGACCTGCGACGTCCTCACCGTGAACGCCGAGCCGAGCGGGGTGGGCCAGACGCGGCCCGGTCCGTCGGATACCGCAGGGTAACGG
>CAKUSI010000302.1 GCA_934678955.1 uncultured Austwickia sp.
ACCTGCTCGCCGCCCACCTCAAGGGCACCCTGCCCGACCCCGCCGCCGTCGTCGCATCCGCCGCCGCAGCAGCAGCAGCGGCGGCCCAGGTCGCCAGGACCCAGGCCCGCGATCGGCAAATCGCGCGCCCCGTCGTGCAGAACCGCCCGAGCTACTCCTCCACCGGCTCCCCCGGCCCGCAGCCGCAGGGACCTCAACCCGGCGCGCGCCCCGCACCCGACGTCAGTCGACGCCCGGAGGTCCGGCCGTGAACGGGCGTCTCCCCTCCGGTCCCAGGGTGGACAATCGCTCGAGCCACACCCCGCACCCTCCGCCTGCGCCGGAGCTGCCTCTGGTGCTCGACCCGAAGGTCGTAGAGGCCGCCCTCGCCAACGCCACCGCAGCTCCGTTGACGGATCACGTCACCAGCCTGGTGCTCTTCCGGGGCGTCTGGTGGCTCGACGACGGGGACGCCTGGCTCCGAATCACCGACGACGCGTTCGCAGCCCATCTGATTGACGTTCACAGGCGACGCCAGTAGCAGCACCCCGCAGGCTCCAGGCCGGGACCACGTCGGCCTTACCTGGTCCCGTCACGGCGGACCGCCCTCGATCAGGGAGCGGGAGACTCGTGGGCGACTCCACGGGCTACATCTCGTCGTGATCGGGTCCGAGAGGAGAGACTGGGACCGTCACGGTAGGTTGCGGCGATCGAGCGCGGTAGGAGGTGACGACCATGGCGACAGCCGATCAGGTGAAAGCCCTGGTGAAGAGCCATGCCGAGGGCGACGACGAGCGCTTCTACGCCGTCGCGCTCCAGGTGGCTGCCCGCTCGGCCCGCAGCGGGCACAGCACCACGGCCCAAGAACTGCGGGACCTCGTGGACGGCCTGCGGAAACGACCGGCGCGCGCGCTGCGCCGCCCTACACCGGTCGCACAGCCGCGCGGCGACCTGGTCGGGCTGCTCGCCGTCAGCTACCCGGAGACGGCGCTGGTCGACCTTGCCCTGGACCAACGCGTGCAGGAACGTCTCTACCGCGTGGTGCTGGAGCAACGTCAACGTGACGTCCTGGTGGCCCAGGGGTTCGCACCGCAGCGACGGCTGCTCCTGGTCGGCCCGCCGGGGACCGGCAAGACGATGACCGCACGAGCGCTGGCCGGTGAGCTGCGGCTGCCGCTGTTCTCGATCCGGCTGGACTCGCTGATCACGAAGATGATGGGCGAGACGGCCGCCAAACTACGCCTGATCTTCGACGCCCTCGCCGAGACCCGCGGCGTGTACCTGTTCGACGAGGTCGACGCCCTGGCCGGCGAGCGGGCCCAGGGCAACGACGTCGGAGAGATCCGCCGCGTGCTGAACTCCTTCTTGCAGTTCCTCGAGCAGGATCCGTCCGACAGTCTCGTCGTCGCGGCGTCCAACCATCCGCAACTGCTGGACCGGGCACTGTTCCGGCGCTTCGAGTCGGTCATCGAGTACCCGCTGCCCTCCCCGGAGGTCGCAGAGCGGGTGATCCGCAAGCGGCTGGCCACCGTCCCCCTGGCCGGGATCGACTGGGCAACCGTCCGCGCCGCGAGCGAGGGCCACAGCCATGCGGAGTTGACCATGGCCGCCGAAGCCGCGGCCAAGGCGGCTATCCTCGGCGACAGCAAGGTCACGACCAGTGGCATCGTGGACGCCTTGCGTGAGCGACTCACCGACGGGGACCGATAAGGATCGATGGCCGAACGCAACCGCCCGCACCTGTTCGTCGACGGGCGCGTGACCGCCGAGGACTACACGCACCGAGCCAGCGGGGGAGGCGACAACGAGGCTCCGGCACCCCCGGACAGAGCAGCGCACGCACGTCGGCTGATCACTGCTCTGGAGCAGGCGGACGACGCGGCGCGGCGACGCCGCCAGGCCGGTCAGGTGCCGGTGCCGGGCGCCGTCGCAGGGGTGTACGTGAGGTTCGAGAGCTTCCCCGGCCTGGAACTGGCCCTGTCCTCGCTCGACCCACAGCGGGGGAACGTGCACCCCGAACTGCGTAGCGTGCACGAAGAGGACGGACCAGGCGGTCGGGTCCAGGTCGCCACCGTGTTCATCCCCGACGGCAAGGTCGGAACCTTCGTGCGCAAGTTCGAGCGCTACGAGGAAACCGCCGGTAACGCCAAGCCGACCAACCGCACCATGGTCGACCGGGTCGCGGCCATCGCCGCGGCGACGCTGCGCGCGCTCTGGACGGACGACCCGGCCGATTTCCCCGCCGATGGCCGCAGCGTGTGGTGGGAGGTCTGGCTGCGGCGACGCGACGGTGACGAGGCCGAGCGGTTCGCTGCGTTCGCTGAGGCGGCGCAGTGCCCGGTGGGCCCGACACGGTTGTCCTTCCGCGATCGGACAGTCCTGCTCGTGCAGGCCACCGCGGAGCAGCTCGCCGGCGCCATCGATGTCCTCGACGACCTGGCCGAGCTACGCCGTCCGCACCAGCCGGAGGCAGTGCTCGCCCTGGACGACGCCGCAGAGCAGGCGGAGTGGGTCCGCGAGCTGGCCGACCGGTTGGACGCTGCCAGCGAGACTGCGCCTGCGGTGTGCGTGCTCGACACCGGCGTCCACCAGGCACACCCGCTGCTGAGCTCTTCCCTGGCCACCCACGATCAGCACACCTGCGACCCGGCATGGGGGCTGGAAGACCGGGCCGGGCACGGCACCGAGATGGCCGGGCTCGCCTTGTTCGGCGACCTCGGGAACGCCCTGACGTCCACGCCCCGGGTCCGGCCGACGCACCGGCTCGAATCGGTCAAGCTCATGCCAGACCGACACCAGGCGGGTACCCCGCGCCTGTGGGGAGCGCTCACCGCCACCGCCGCCAGCCTCGTCGAGATCCAGGCGCCGGTTCGCCGCCGGGCATTTTCCCTGTCCGTGACCGCGCAGGACGGTGCCGCGCCGGCCGCCGACCCGGGGCAACCAGACTCGCGCGGCGGGCGTCCGACGTCCTGGTCCTCCGCCGTCGACGCCCTGGCCGCAGGCCGTGCCATCGACATCGAAGACCACGGCCTGGTGTACCTGGACGAGGACGCCGAGGCACAGCCGCGGCTGTTCGTCGTCTCCGCCGGCAACGTCCGGGCCTTCGACGACGACCACTTGAACCGCAGCGATCTCGAACCGGTCGAGGATCCTGCCCAGGCCTGGAACGCCCTGACGGTCGGCGCCTACACCGAGTTGGTCAATCTTGACGACCAACCTGCGTTCGCCGGATGGACGCCCCTGGCCCCAGTGGGAGAGCTATCCCCCCATAGCCGCACCTCCGTGCTCTTCCCCCGGACCTGGCCCGTCAAGCCGGACGTGGTGCTCGAAGGCGGCAACATCGCCCGATCGCCAGCTGGCAGCGGGCACGACACCCCAGGCGTCCTTCAGCTGCTCACCACCAGGAGACCGGCCCTGGGCGAGTCCCGGCTCCTGACCGTCACCGCTGCGACGAGCGCGGCCACCGCCCAGGCGGCCCACCTCGCCGGGGCCGTCATGGCGGCTTACCCCGCGCTGTGGCCCGAAACGGTCCGGGCGCTGCTGGTGCACTCCGCCCGCTGGACGCCCGTCATGCGCGAGCACCTCGCCCGGGCAACCAAGCGCAACGAGAAGGACACCTTTCGCCGCAGATACGGGATGGGCGTCCCCGACCTCGCGAGGGCCACCCGCAGCGCCAGCGACGCCCTCACGCTGATCAGCCAGGAGGTCATCGAGCCGTTCGACGGTCAGGGCCGGACGCGTCAGCTGCACCTTCACGACCTGCCGTGGCCCGCGGACGTCCTGTCCGACCTTGGTGAGGCCGCCGTCGAGCTACGGGTCACGCTCTCGTACTTCGTCGAGCCCAACCCCGCAGCCCGGGGATGGCAGCGCCGCTACAGCTATCAATCCCACGGGCTGCGGTTCGACCTGCGTCGGGCCACCGAGTCCACCCTCGACTTCCGCAAGCGCATCAACGACAAGGCCCTCGACCAGGACGAACGCCGTCCGCCCGGCGGCGACCGCGACGCGGACCAGTGGCTGTTCGGGCCCCGAGCACACGGCACCGGATCCATCCACACCGACATCTGGAAAGGCACGGCCGCCGACCTCGCCCGCCGCGGCCTGCTCGCCGTCTACCCCGTGACCGGTTGGTGGAAGGAGAACAAGTCCCGCGACCGTAGCGACCACGGCGCCCGTTACGCCCTCATCGTCTCCATCGAAACCCCCGGACTGGACGTGGACATCTGGACCCCCGTCGCCGCCGAGGTAGGCGTCCCCATCGACATCACGACGTAATGGCCGACGCTGTGCCTTCCCCTCACGCCTTCCGCCGTCACGCTTGATGCCGCAACGTAGCTCCGGCGTGGCTCGTTCGGCAGGTCCTCTTGGAGTAGCCGCGCTTCCATGCCGTGGCGCTGCTCCTCTGGGCAGCCAGGTTCCCAGTCCGCAGCTTGGACCTTCGCCTGACCTTCGCCTCAAACGTCGCGCTCGACAACGGGAACGCCAAGTAGGCGGGCGCTGTCGGCGAACGCGTCCGCCGTGGCTTCGGCGATGCGCACCTTAATCATCACCTCGGCATAGGAGACCATGCCCTCGTCGACATTGTCCGCGAGTCCCTGCAGGCACGCGTATAGAGAGTCCCGCATGACATCCGCACTCAGGCTGGCTCTGAGGGCGAAGGACACTTCCTTCTCCGCGAACCTGCGGCGAACAGGATCGGGATCGGGGGTTCCACTGCCCTCGTCATCTGGGGACTCGTCACCAGTCCCGTCCACTTGCGCGGCGCCAGAAGTTCCACCAAGATCGCCTGGCGCTTCGGCCGCCTTCGCCGGGGACTTCGCCAGTCGCAGGCTAGACAAGCCCACGCC
>CAKUSI010000303.1 GCA_934678955.1 uncultured Austwickia sp.
GACCAACTACATCGCCAGATCCCTGCTCGAGACCGGCGGGTTCAGACCCCGACTACACCCTGGATTCGGATGAGCCACTATCCACCAAACCGGGGACGGTCCAGTCCTGGCCCACGTGTACGACGAGGCATCGGCGCTGACCACCCACCTGTCGCTACTACGACAAGAGCAGGACAGGCTCGCCCGGCAGATCGCCGCGGTCGAGCACACCATCACCGCCCTGCAAGGAGGGGAACAACTCATGGCAGAGACCATGTTCGACGGCTTCGACCACAGGCAGTACAAGGATGAAGTTGAGCAACGCTGGGGAAAGGACGCCTACGCGCGCTCCGACGCCTGGTGGCGAGGCATGAGCAACGAGGAGCGCTGCGGTTGGACGGCTCAGGTCGAGCAGCTCGGCCGGGACTGGATCGCCGCCGCAGAGGCGGCGGACATCACCGCCGACTCGCCCGAGGCCCAAGAACTCGCACGCCGACACATCGACTGGCTCAGCAACGTCCTCGGAACCCCGGCCGCCGAACCGGGCGGCGACCTTGCCGCCTATGTACGCGGACTCGCGGAGAGGTACGTGGCCGACACGCGATTCGCGGCCAACTCCGGTGGCGTCGAAGGCGCATCCCTTGTCCGAAACGCGATCCTCGCTCACCTCGGGAACAGGCTAACCACCGAACGCTGACCCCAATAACGAGGACCGAATGAGTGTAGCCCAGCAGGGTCGCACCTTCTGAGTTCCCGTCCCCGAGCCGCCTCATCCGACCGGTCACGCGTCTTGCAGGTCGAGGTCGTCAACCAACGTTGACAGTGTTCCGCTCGGTCAGCGTCGGCTCACCTGGCTGTCGAGAGGCGGTGCTCTGGTGACGGTTTCGATGCGGGTGATGAGTGCAGGTGATGGGTACAAGTACCTGCTCCGCACGGTCGCCGCGGCCGATGGCGACAGGTCGCTGTCGACGCCTCTGACGAGGTACTACGTGGACGCGGGAACCCCACCGGGCCAATGGCTGGGCTCAGGTGTCGCCTCGCTCGGCAAGGGGCAGCTCTTGGTCGGTGATCGGGTGTCGGAGGCCCAGCTCCAGCTCTTGATGGGGATGGGTCGCGACCCGATCACTGGCGACCCGCTCGGTCTGGCGTTCCCCGTCTACAAGTCGGTGTCCGAGCGGATCGATGCGCGGATCGCTGGCCTGGACGCGGGCCTGAGTCCGGGCGCGAAGGCGGCGGCGGTCGCGCAGATCGAGGCCGAGGAGAGCGCGCGTGGGACGCGGCGTGCTGTGGCGGGGTTCGATTTCACGTTCTCGATCCCGAAGTCCGCCTCCGCGCTGTGGGCGGTCGCCGACGCCGGGACGCAAGCGCTAATTGGTGAGGCGCATCATCGGGCGGTTGCGGATGTGGTTGCGTTCATGGAGCGAGAGGTTGCAGCCACCCGCACCGGTGCAACCGCCGGGGACGGGGCCGTTGCACAGGTCGATGTCACCGGGCTGGTGGCGACGGCGTTCGATCACTTCGACTCCCGCGCGGGCGACCCTCACCTGCATACCCACGTCGTCATCTCCAACAAGGTCCAGACAGTCTTGGACGGGAAGTGGCGGTCGCTGGATGGGCGGCCGATGCACGCCGCCGTGGTCGCGCTGTCGGAACTGCATGAGGCGGTGTTCGCCGATCACATGACGCGAACCTTCGGGGTGGAGTGGGAGGCACGGGACATGGGCCGGGACCGGAACCCGGCGTGGGCGATCACGAGCGTGCCGCAGGAGCTGGTGGCCGAGTTCTCCACCCGTGCCCGCCACATCGACGTCGAGAAGAACCGGCTGATCGACGAGTACGTCGCCCGGCACGGCCGCCAGCCGTCCACGGCGACGATCATCAAGCTCCGCGCCCAAGCGACCCTCGCCACCCGGCCGGACAAGGAGGTGCGGTCGCTGGCCAACCTCACCAGCGAGTGGCGCACCCGCGCCGCCGACGTGCTCGGTCGGGACGCCACCGGATGGGCCCAAGCCGTGACCGACAACGACCCGGTGCTGCTGTTGCGGGCCGATGATGTGCCGTTGGACGTGATCGCCGAACTCGGCGCCTCGGTCGTCGGGGTGGTGGGTGAGAAGCGGTCCACGTGGCGGCGGTGGAACCTGATGGCTGAGGCGTCGCGGCAGACGATGGGCTGGCGGTTCGCCTCGATGCGGGACCGGGAAGCGGTCGTCGGCATGGTGGCCGATGCTGCCGAAGGACTCTCGTTGCGGCTGACGCCGCCCGACCTCGCCACCAGCCCGGTGGAGTTCCGCCGGGCGGACGGCACCAGCGTGTTCCGGCCCAAGCATTCGACCGTGTTCTCCTCCGAGCTGTTGCTCGCCGCTGAGGACCGACTGCTGGATCGTTCCCGCACCATGACCGCACCGACAGTCCCGCTTCGCACGGTGGAGAAGATCACCGCCCGGCCAGATCATGAGGGGCGGATGCTCGGTGAGGATCAGGCCGACGCGCTGACGAAGATCGCCGTCTCCGGGCGCATGCTGGACGTGCTCGTTGGTCCGGCCGGTGCTGGGAAGACCACGGCCATGTCCGCGCTGCGGCGGGCATGGGAGAAGGAACACGGCGCCGGGTCCGTGGTCGGGCTGGCGCCGTCCGCGGTCGCGGCACAGGTACTTGCCGAGGACTTGGGGATCCCGACGGAGAACACGGCAAAGTGGTGGCAGAACCAACTCACCCGTGGCGAAACGTTCCAGTCCGGCCAGCTCGTCATCATCGATGAGGCATCTCTGGCCGGCACCCTTTCACTGGATCGCATCACGCACCTGGCCGAGTGGGCGGGAACGAAAGTGCTGCTGGTCGGGGACTTCGCCCAGCTCCAGTCCGTCGACGCCGGCGGCGCATTCGGACTGCTCGTGAACGACCGGGATGATGCGCCCGAACTGGTCGATGTCCACCGCTTCGTGAACACCTGGGAGAAGACGGCCTCACTCTCGTTGCGGCACGGGCGGACGCAGGTGATCGACACCTACCTCGACCACGGCCGCATCCGCGACGGTGACGCCGAGGCGATGACGGATGCTGCCTATGCCGCTTGGCGCGCCGACCGGAATGCGGGGTTGGTGTCGGTGCTGATCGCCGAGACCCGCGACGACGTCACCACCCTCAACCAGCGCGCCCGCGCGGACCTGATCCTCGACGGCACCTTTACACCGGGCCGGGAGGTGGAGCTGAACGGCGGCACCGCCGCCGGAGTCGGAGACACGATCATCACCCGCCGCAACGACCGCCGCCTCCGCAACAGCAAGGAGTGGGTACGCAACGGCGACACCTGGACCATCACCAACGTCCGCGACGACGGCTCGATCACCATCCGCAAGACCGGTCGCAGGTTCGGCGGCTCGATCCTCCTCCCGGCGTCCTATGTGGCCGAGCACGTCGATCTCGGGTACGCGGTCACCGCCCACCGCGCCCAGGGCGTCACCGTCGACACCGCCCACGTTCTGGTCGAGCCCACCACGACGCGGGAGAATTTCTACGTCGCGATGACAAGAGGCATGCGTTCCAACCGTGCGTATGTGATCCTCGACCGGATTGACGATGCTCACACGGAGTCGCATCCGGGCGAGAACCCGGATGCCACCGGCAGGAGCGTGATGAACGGGGTGCTCCAGCACGTCGGCGCTGAGCTGTCCGCGCACGAGACCATCACCGCCGAACACGAGCAGTGGGGCTCCATCGCCCAACTCGCTGCGGAGTACGAGACGATCGCCGCCGCTGCGCAACGCGACCGCTGGGCGAGCCTGGTTCGTGCATCGGGGCTCACCGCCGAGCAAGTCGACACCGTGCTCGACTCGGAAACGTTCGGCGCACTCACCGCCGAGCTGCGAAGGGCCGAGGCGAATCACCACGACATGGACCGACTGCTCCCGCGCCTCGTCGCCGCGCGCGGGTTCGGTGATGCTGACGACATCGCTTCCGTCCTTCACCACCGCGTCGAACGCGCGACCGCACGGCCGGCAGGGTCGGGCCGCACCCGCAAGGCACCGCGGTTGATCGCCGGCCTCGTCCCGCACGCCGACGGCCCGATGTACACGGACATGCGCCGAGCACTTGATGAGCGGCGTGAACTGATCGAGGCCCGCACCGACGCGGTACTCGACGCCGCACGCGACGCCCGGGAAGCCTGGACGAAACCGCTCGGCGTGCCTCCTCGCGATTCGCGGAAGGCAACAGCATGGCGGCGACATGCCCGCACAGTCGCGGCCTACCGGGACCGGTATCGCATCACCGACGACACACCCCTCGGATCGCCCCCTCAGTCAACCGCCCAGAAGATCGACGCCGCCCGTGCCAGAACAGCACTCGACAAGGCAAGGGACATCTCTCGTGAACACACAGCGAATGTCGAGCGTTCGCCGGTCGAGCAAGTCTTTCTCGGCCCGAGCCTGTGATCTAGGCCTGCCCCACAGTGCCTTGCCGACACGTGTTGATTGGGGTGTGGAATGGACTCCGAGCGGGATAATAGTGTGCGCGCCTTCAAAGAGTTCGATCTGGTTGCGTATGCCCCTGATCGCGACGCTCCACGATGCACCTGGTGCCGGGCGGCATCGGGCATCCTCCCGAGGGCGACGCGCGTAAGCGTCGACGCAGCGCGCCACACGTGCACCGCTCACACCCGAGGTGCCTCAACCCGTACGTTGCGCACCGCCCCTCGCGATATCGCCGCCGTGATCGCCAGCTGAGGTGGCCACCCCTGCCGCACGCTGGAGCGCTTGTATCACGTTCCGGAGTTCGGGTACACCACGCAGCCCGACTGCGGTCGGGTAGAGCCGGCAGGCCAGAGC
>CAKUSI010000304.1 GCA_934678955.1 uncultured Austwickia sp.
GCCGACGAGCACGAGGCGACGGGGCCTGCCGATCATGACAGCCCCCTGGGCACGGCCGGACGCGCGAACCGCTCCGGCGGGCGCAGCTCGAGGAGTTCGTCGGCGAGGCCGATGAGGTCGAGCTCCGGATTGACCGCAACCAGCTGCTCGTACGCGGTCTCCGGGATCGCGCTGAAGCCGGCCCGGGCCCCCACCATCGCGCCCGCCATGGCGGCGATGGTGTCGGCGTCCCCGCCGAGCCGAGCGGCGGCCCGGGCGGCCGACCACGGGTCGTCATACAGGTCCGCGATCGCGAACGCCGCCGGCACCGATTCCTGCGTCGCCGAGGAGGTCCCGACGAGCAGGTCGATGACGTCGAGGGGCTCGGCGGCGGCGCGGACCAGGCCGCAGGCCCACGCGATGCGGGCGCCCACGTCGGCACCGGGCGTGTGCGTGCCGTGCCGCGCGGCCTTGTCCACCGCCAGCAACGCCATTGCGAGGATCTGATCCTCCGGGACCCCGGCAATCCCCGCGCTCACCGCGGCCGCGACCGCCGCGGCGCCGGAATGCGCGGATCGCGTGTCGTGCGTGGGCCGGTCGGCCTCCAGCACGCGCTCGACGAGCTGGTCGATCGGGTCGCAGGCGCACACGATGCCGATCGGGGCCACGCGCATGGCCGCGCCGTTGGTATCCCCCGCGCTCCCGTCGAGCACGCCGTAGCGTCGGAACTGCCGGACGGCCAATCGCGTGGACGGGCCGAGCCGGTCGACGGCACCCGCCCGGATCTGCGCATCCTCCCAGTCGGCGAGCACATTGATCAGCTGCTCCCCGTCGACGTGACCGCGGCCCTCCACCAGGATCCTTGCGACGATGACCGCCTGGACGGTGTCGTCAGTGACTTGGCCGGCCGGTTGGCCTGCGGAGAGCGGGTTTTCGGCCGGGCCCGCCGCGAAGCCGGGCAACTCGCCGAAGAGCGCGGCCACGCGGCGGCGTGACAGTGACTGGGTCGGCATGCCGAGAGCGTCGCCGATGGCCAGACCCACCAGCGCTCCGCGCGCGCGATCACGCATCGCCTCGGCCGGGTCCACCCTCGAGGCTTCCACCCTGGAGGCGTCCACCCTCGAGGCGTCCTCCCCCGTGGCGCCGCTCACCGCGGCCTCTTGTCCGGCCTGCCCCGTCCGGACGTCCGTATCCGTGGGGGCACGCCGGGAGGTCATGCGTTCACGCTGGTGGTCGGCGAGAGCGTTGTCAAGGCACCAGGGTTCGTGTCCTCGCCATCCGTCTCGTCCCGGCCGCGGGCCACCGGCCACCGGCCACGGGCCACGGGGCCACGGGGCCACGGGGCCACGGGGCCACGGGCCACGGGGCCACGGGGCCACGGGGCCACGGGCCACGGGCCACGGGGCCACGACAAAACTCCGAAGGCACCCCGAAGAACCTATCCGCTCGCCCGCCCGAGTCCTCCCGATTCTCCTCACGGCGCCCGGGTCGCGCCCGATGGGACGAACGAGGCCCGTGGGAGTGCGCGGCTCGAGACCGTACGGAGGGCCATGGAAGGCGCGCTAGGCGTCCTGCTCGTCGCGGGCGCGGTGCTCGTGGCGCTCATGGCGCTGCGGGGCCACCCCCAGACACGGCGGTCGCCCGCCGGGCCGCGGCCGGGATCCGGTGACGGTTCGCGCACGGCCCAGACCGCGGAGCCAGAGGACCGCGGTGGTGGGCGACCTCGGCAGACGCAGAGCCAGCGGGGAGGATCTTCGCCGGGCGGCACCGGCTCCGCGCTGGAACGTCGTATGGCCCCAGTCGGGTCGGGCTCTCGGCGCCCCCTGCCCGCGATCGGTGCCCTCGTGCAGGACCTCCCCGCCGGCGATGCGCCGACCGAGGGTTCCGAGGGCGACGCGTCTCCGGGAAGTTCGGCCGGCGAGACCCCGACCCGGGGCTCCGGCCGCGAGGCACCCACCGGAGGCTCGGGCGGTCCCGGCAGGCACCGGGGAGCGGCGGAGCCTCCCGGGCGGGAGCAGACAGACCCCCGCGGCGGACCGGACAGCGGTTCCGCCCGATCTCGCCTGTTCCACCCGGGGGTGGTCGACGGCCCGGGATCTCCGCACCACGGCCCATACGCCTGCCTGGCTCTGCACACCACCGGCCTCACGCCGGGGCGCGACCGGATCCTGGAGATCGCGGTCGTCCGCTGCGATCCCTCGGGCACGGTGGCGACGGAATGGAGCACGGTGCTCGACCCGGACGGGCGCGCGGTGACCGGGGAGTGGCTGCACGGGCTCACGCCGGGCGCACTGCACGGAGCGCCGACCTTCGCGGACGTCGCCTCCGAGCTGCTGGCGCAGCTGGAGGGCGCGGTCGTGGTGGCGCACCACGCCGATTTCGTCGAGTCGTTCGTGGCGGGAGCGCTGCTGCGCGGCGGCGTGCTGGCGCCGTCCCTGCCCGTACTGCCCCTGGCCCGCTTCGCCGCCGTCAGCATTCCGACGCCGAACACGCGTCTCGCGACGCTCGGCGCGCTGGCGGGACGACCACGCACGCTGCCGAGCAGCGCCCTGGCCGACGCTCGAATCCTGGCGGCGGTCCTGCCGCGAGTGCTGGGCGCCCTCGGGGAGCGGATCCGCTACCCGGTCGCACCGATCCCCCACACCGAGGCCAAACACCGCCGTCGCCCGACGCTGCTGACGCGGGCCCCGTTGGCCAGCGCCGGAGTGCCGACCGGATACCTGGCCGACCTCCTCGCGGCGGTGCCCGCCTCCGCCGCGGAACAGAACGATCCCCGCCTGGCCCCCTACCTGGACGCGCTCATGTCCGTGCTCGTCCGCGGCGTCGTGGCCGAGGAGGTCCGGGAGCTGACGGGGATGGCGGTGCGATCGGGCTATCGCGCCGACGCGATCCGCGCCGTCCACCAGCGCGTGTTGGAGTCCCTGCGGGCCACCGCGTTCGGGCGGGGACGCGTCGGCCAGCATCAGGTCCGTCACCTGCGCGCCGTCGCCCACTCGCTGGGCCTGCCCGGCTACTTCGATGACCTCGTGACGCCGTCGCCCCCGCCCGCCCCGCCGCCGGGATCTGGCTCGTTCAGCCGGCCGGTCCGCAAACCGCCGCCGCCGACCCCGCCCACGCAGGCGCCTCGATGCGGCCACTGCCTCGGACTCGGCCACTACACGGCGCAGTGCCCCCAGTTTCGGCGTCGGCGCAGCGGGCCGGTGGGTCCGGTCGGCGGGGTGCCGGGTTTCGGCCCGATCGACCCCATCAGCCCGGTCTGACGTGGACTCGGCGGCTCGCTGCCCACGGACGGACTCGGGGACTCGCTGCCCACGGACGGCACCAGCCGCCGGCGATCCCGGGTCCGCGTGCGCCGACTCCGCCCGCAGCCGGGCGGCAGGGCGCCGACCGGTCACGGACCGATCACGCGCAACCGCTTGAGGTTGGCACTCCCGTGCCGACAAGAGGAGCGAGAAACCCTGCCCCTCACCCGGATCCCGGCCCTGTCGCCGCATCCGGCAGCCGCCGGAGGAACTGCCATGAGCGTGAATTCAGATGCTCCCTGGACGCTGTCCGGGGTGTATGAGGAGTACGAGCGCTACGAGCGTTACCTCGCCGTCGCGTACGGCGTCATCGCCACGAGCGTCGTCTCGCTCCTGTGCCCCGGCGCGATCTGGGCCGGTTGCCTCGCGCTGATCGCCGTGGTGTCGCTGGCGTTCCGGAGGTACCACGTCGTCGTCCACCGCTTCGTCGGCAGCCCGACGGAGCAGGCCGACCGTGCGGTCCAGCTGTGGGGCACCGCCGCCCAGGCCGTCGTATGGGCCGCCCTGCCGCTGATCGCCGCGATCTGCATGGTGCAGATCGCGTCCTGACCGCACGCCGACGACGCGCGACGGCCCTCACGTCGCACCCGGCACCGATCCGCAGCACACGGCACCGGTCCGCAGACGCGCCAAGCTCCTGGGCGCACCGATCCGCAGTCTTCTCGAAGAGAAGACTCTCGTCGACGAAGCACAGAGGGCGAGCCCGGTCCGGGCTCGCCCTCTGTGTTGTGGCGGTGGCGGTGGGATTTGAACCCACGGTGGAGTTGCCCCCACACACGCTTTCGAGGCGTGCTCCTTTGGCCGCTCGGACACGCCACCGCCGACCAGGGTACTGCACGGCCCACCTGCCATGAAACCCACTCCGGGGCCCCCCAGCCCGCCTCAGCGGCGACCCCTCCGAGCACCGAGTTCGCCTCCGCAGCGAACCTGCCAAGAACTGGGTCCCCTCAGCGGCGAGCCTCGAAGAACGCCCGCAAAGTCGCCGCGCACTCGCCCTCCCGGACACCGCCGACGACCTCGATGCGATGCGGCGCCGCCGAGTCGCGCGCGATGTCCCAGACCGACCCGCACGCACCCGCCTTGGGGTCCCACGCGCCCAGCACGATGCGCGCGATCCGGGCCTGGGACGCCGCGCCGGCGCACATCGGGCACGGCTCCAGCGTCACCACCAGGGTGCAGTCGTCGAGCCGCCAGGCGCCCCGGCGCGCGGCGGCCCCGCGCAGCGCCGCCATCTCGGCGTGACCCGTGGGGTCATGGCTCACTTCACGTGTGTTCCACCCTTCACCCAGTATGACGTTCTCCGCGCGCGGGTCCTCGGACGAAGGCCCGACCACCACCGCCCCCACGGGGACATCCCCGGCCCGCGCGGCCTGCGACGCCAGCTGCAGCGCACGCCCCATCCACGCGCCGTACATCTCCAGCGACCCACCCACGCGCTAAGTTTGCGCCATGCAGCTCCACGTGGCCGACCATCCCCTCGTCCACCACAAACTGACCTACCTGCG
>CAKUSI010000305.1 GCA_934678955.1 uncultured Austwickia sp.
ACGGCCTGCGGGTACAGCGCCGCGTAGATCGTCGCGAGCCAGCCGCCCTGGGCGTCGCCGACGATGTTGGCGCGCCCGCCTATTTCCTGGACGGCCTCGGCGATGACGGAAATGTAGGTGGTGATCGAACTGTGCTTGGTGTGGGGGGTGGCCCCGATCCAGTCCAGCGAGTAGACGCGGGTGTGCCCGGCATCCAGCGCGGTGCGCACCTGACTCTGGCCGTCCGCGAAGTCGACGATGCACGAGTCGTGGCCGGCCTGGGGCGGCAGCAGCAGCGTGGGGACCGTCGCCGGGGCCCGATGATCGGAGAAGTCACGCAGCCGCGCGACCGACCACTCGGCGACCACCTCGTGGGGCGTCTCCCACCGGGGTCGCTCGCGGCGGAGCGCCGTACCCCACCACTTGAGCAGATCGATGGGGATCTCCACCGGGGACGCGCCCCGCGCCATGAAGTTGGTCCAGTAGTCGCGCGTACCGCGCACCAAGGCGTCGTACGTGCCCGTCTGGGCCGCGGTGAGCGACGCCAGCACGGACTGCGCTCTGCCGTTCGCCGGAGGGTTCTCCCCCGCCGGGGGGTTCTTCGCCATTTCGTTCCTCCTCGCTGAGGTGGCCGCCGCGGTGGGCCGCCAGGCGTGACATCAGATGTTCCGCCCCGCTGTCCGTTGAACGGGTACCCGGCCTCATGGCGTCGTGCTTTGTCAGAAAGCCTGACGCTCGATCAGTCCAGGGTACGAGAAGCGCGGCGCCCGCCACAGGTCCTGACGGTGCGAGATTCGGCCCGCATCTGCCGCCGAGACGGGACGCCCCCGGGAGATGATCCCGGGGGCGTCCACGTCGCCGCGATGGCGGACTGCCTGAGCAGGTCAGGAGGGCTTCTGCTGCTGCATCATCTCCCGCGCCGCATCCGTGTAGGCGCCGCTGATCGACGTGAGGTACTTCGCCTGCAGCTGCGCGAACTCGGCGATCCAATCGATCTGCGTCGCGCTCGCCAACTGCGACTGGACGGCGAGGATGCTCGCCAGCGACCGCTCGTACGCGTCGAGGGTGGACAGACCTGCTCCCTTGGAGGAGTCGATCAGTCGCTCGGTCATCTCGCGAATCCGGGTCGCGGCTTCGTCGAAGCGCTCTTGGTCGGTGAGGGACGAGGCCATGGTGCTCTCCTTCGGCCGAAAAGTCTGGGTACCGACCATGATGCCACGGTCGGCGCCCCTGGAACGGCTAGGTCACATGTGCTGGCCGCCGTTGACGCCCCAGACCTGGCCGGTGATGAAGGACGACTCGTCCGCGGCGAGGAAGAGCACCACGCGCGCGATCTCGTCCGGGTGACCCATCCGGCGCACCGGGATCCCGCCCGCGATCTTCTCACGGACCTTCTCCGGCACGGCCATCACCATTTCGGTCGCGACGTAGCCGGGGGTCACGGTGTTGACCGTGATGCCGATGCTGTCGGGGTCGAGCTTGCCGGACCGCTCCAGGTGCCAGCAGACCTCGCGGGCGAGGGTCTTGGTCAGACCGAACTGGCCGGACTTCGACGCGGCGTAGTTGGCCTGGCCGATGTTGCCGGCCTCGCCGATCAGGGAGCTCACGTTGACGATGCGGCCGGTGCCGCGCTCGAGCATGTGCCGCAGCGCGTGCTGGGCCAGGTAGAACGCCCCGGAGAGGTTGACGTCGATGACGTCGTTCCACTCCTTGTCGTCCATCTTCAAGATGGTGTGGTCCTTCGTGATGCCGGCGTTGTTGACCAGGATGTCCAGCTGGCCGTGCTGCTCGATGACCTCGTCGACGGTGCGACGGCAGTCGTCACCGTCGCCGACGTTGCCCTTGTGGAGGCTGAACTTTCCGTCCGGGAAGTCCCCGGTCATGGCCGCCATGTGCTCCTTGGCCGCCTCGTCGTTGCCCGAGTAGCCCATGGCGACGACCGCGCCGCGCGAGGCCAGCATGTGGCTGATCGCGGCGCCGATGCCGCGGGTGCCGCCGGTGACGAATGCCACGCGGCCGGTCAGGTCGATGCCTTGGCCGGTGTCCTTGAACTTCGACATTGAAGTGCTCCTGTCGGGTGAAGGGTGTGACGGTTGTGCGAAGGGTCTCGGGGGCCGCGCGGGTCGCGACCGGCGTTCGTACGCTCGCCGGAGCCCGCTCGTCGGGCCCCCGGTCTCGTCGGTCCTGGGATCCTCAGCCGCTGCGTTCAGCGAGCCAGTCGGCGATGTCGGGCCAGATCTCCTTACGGGCCTTGGAACCGGCCATGAGGCCGATGTGTCCACCCGCGCGGTCGAAGTGGGTGACGTCGTCCGAGGACACCATGTCCAGCAGCGGGAGCGTGCCGACCCGAGGCGCGATGTGGTCTGCCCCGGCGGTGACGACGAGCGTGGACTGGGTGATGTTGGCCAGATCCACCCGCTGGCCGCGCAGTTCCACGCGGCCGCGGACCAGGCGGTTCTCCTTGAAGAGCCACTGCACCCACTGCTGGAAGGCCTTGCCGGGGAACGGCGGGTTGTCCGCCACCCACTTGTTCATGGCCTGCCAGGTGGATCGGTTGATCTTGCCGGCCGCCACGGATTCGTACAGCTTGCGATACGTGGTGACGTAGTTGGTGACCGGCTTCATCATCCGGTTGGCCCAGTCGACGTATCCGCCGGGCAGCAGGGGCAGACTCGCTGTCACCTGGTCGACGTCGAAGGAATCGCGGTTGAGCCAGTGCGCGTAGAGGGTGTCCGAGGTGTCCACGGGCATCGTCAGCAGGACGAGGTTGCGCGCCGGGCAGTCCTTCGTGATCGACGCGTACATGGCCGCGAGCACCGCGCCCATGCACCAGCCGATCAGAGAGACCTGCTTGCTGCCCGATTCGCGCAGGGTCTCGCGCACAGCCCAGGTCAGCTGGTCGCAGACGTACTCCTCCAGGCCCATGTCCGCGTCCTCGTCCTGGGGGACACCCCAGTCGAGAAGGAACACGTCGAAGCCACGCTTGAGGAGGAACTCCACGAACGAGTTGCCGGGCTGCAAGTCGTAGATGATCGGACGGTTGATCAGCGCGAAGACCAGGAGGATCGGGACCTCGTGGCGGCGCTGGGTGCTCTTGTAGCGGTAGAGGGTGGCCTTGCGGTGGGTCCAGACGACGTCCCGCGGGGTCACCCCGATCTTGGCCTCGGACGTGGTGAGCAGGATGTTGGACGTCTCCAGCAGGGCACGCGGTGACTTGAGGAGTCCGCTGAACGGGCTCATGCGCCCTCACCGGCGGCGGCGGTCACGGACGACGTGTTGGGGGCGACGGCGGCCACCGCGGAGGTTCGCGGGGCCGCAGCCTTGCTGGTGGTGGCGCGGCTCGCGCGACGCGCGGAGCGAGACGTCGCGTCGTCGGCGTCCTCGTCCGCGTCGTCGCTCGCCGCCGCCTTGTCGACCAGCTCTTCGCGAAGCGCGCGCACCTCGTCCTCCAGGGACTCGATGCGCTGCAGCACGAGCTCCAGCTTGTCTTCCGTGCGGCCGATCTGACGGCCGACACCGGCGAGGTCGCTTCGGCCCGCCAGGTGGCTGCGGCGGACGAGGTCGTCGAGCACGTTGCCCGAGATGCGACTGACGGACATGGCGTTGCCCACCATCATCGACAGCATCTCGGCGAATCCCTGCGAGGAGACGAGTTCCTCCATGGTCTGGCTGGTCCGCTGCTCGGTCTCTTCGTATGCGCGCCGGATCTGCTCCAGAGGGGAGAGGGGCCGCTGCTCGGTCATAATGCTCCGTCCACCGTGTCGGGGTCGCCTGACTGTGCGTGAGCCACACTGGGAAAATGCCCGCCCCACCTGTCCCGAGACGGTGACCGCGTTGCCCGGGTGCGGCTCTACGGCCGACCCTCCCACGTTGTCGGGCTCCGCATCGAGCCGGGGTGGTGCGGCCTAGGATCGTTTATAACGGTCACAGGTCACACTACCGATCAGTACGCCCAGGATTTCGGTAAGTGGCGGGGTTGATCCCCCCGAGGCGGGGTGGGTGCTCTTCCGGGCGGGCGGGCTTGTCCCAGACGGCGTCACAGCGAGGTGAGCGAGATGGAGCAGGGCACGTCAGGCGAGGACGGTTCGGGCAAGGGTGCCCGTCCACGCGAACGGGAGGTGGGAACGACCGCGTTGGGATCCTTCATCCGGGCGCAGCGGCAGCTGTCCGATATGTCGTTGCGGCAGTTGGCGACGCTGAGCAACGTGTCGAACGCCTACCTCAGCCAGATCGAGCGCGGCCTGCACCAGCCGTCCTTCAAGGTCGTCCAGTCGATCGCGGAGGCATTGAACATCTCGACGGAATACCTGCTGAGTCAGTCCGGCTGGCTGACCCCGCCGGATGGGGCCACTCGCGAACAGAGCGGGACCGAGGCGGCGATCCAGTCCGATCCGGTTCTCACGGAGGACGAGAAGCAGGTGGTCCTCGGTGTGTATCGGAGCCTGCGTAGGCGACACGAAGCGCCTTGAGTCAGGGATGATGGGGCTGGGTCGTCCTGACGGACGAGCCGATTCGCGGCCGTTTCAAGCCCACGGTTGACATCCCAAGCGCTAGTGCGTAGTATTTCAATCAGTTGGGCTTCAGGAGAACGACGAGCCCCCATCGCACCCGGCGGGCTCGAACCCCACATCCCAAGAGCCGGACGACACCAGACGTAGCCGGCGTGATCCGCGCCAGGCGACAACACCATCACCTCCGTACACCCAAGGAGCACCAGAATCATGAGCATGAGCGCCCAGTACTTCGAGGCCGCCCGGACCGCCCAGGAGCGGTGGGTCGCCACCCTGCAGAACAT
>CAKUSI010000306.1 GCA_934678955.1 uncultured Austwickia sp.
CTTGGCATCGATCCTGTTTGTCGCATTCGACAGGAACCGGTTCATGACGCGATACAGCCGCTTCCCACGCCGGACCGCCCGCGTGCGGAACAGCTGCGCGGTCAGCCAGGCGCCGCCGGGGATGCGCAGGGCGGCCGCCGCCGGACGGGCCGCCTTCGGCGGGAAGTTGTCGAACGCCTCGCAGGCGACGAAGACCAGGCGCCCGATCCGATGGTCGCGACCGTCCGCGACCAGGAACGCCGGCCCACCCCAGTCGTTCATGACCAGCGTGACGTCGTGCAGATCGAGGCGTTCCAGCAGCTGAGCGACGATCCGCGCCATCCCGCGCTGGGTCAGGTCCGTGCCGGCCGCCATCGGGTGCCGGTGCGAGCCCATCGGCAGGGTCGGCGTCACGCAGCGGAATCCCGCCATGAGGGGGACGACCTTGCGCCACTGGGACCCGCTCATCGGGAAGCCGTGGGTGAACACCACCACGGGACCGTCACCGCCCGTGTCCCCGTACTCGATCAGGCCGCCGTCGATCTCCACCGCGGGCATCAGGCGTCCTCCACGCTGGGCATCAGTCGTCCTCCACCTTGTCCGCGCTGGGGGCCGATCCGCGTGCTGGTGCGGTGTCCGGGCCCATGGGAAGGAACATCCTCCCCGCCGTGGCCGTCGCCACCACGAAATGTCCGGCCATGTCCTCGACCAGCTGCTCCGGGGCGGAGATCTGGTCCAGCAGGAGGCCGTCGACGAGGGCCACCACCATCCGGGCGGCCGCTTCCGGATTCTCGCAGGGCATCGTGGACGCCGCCAGATCGACGAACTGGTTGCGTGCGCGTCGGATGATGGCCTGCAGCTCCGGCCGGTCGGTCGCGTGCAGGTAGAGCTCGTACCGTGCGCGGACCAGGTCGGGACGCGCGAACGCGCGCAGCATCACGCCCTGCATCTGGCGTGTCAGGTGCTCCCGGGAAGCCGGTGGGGACAGGTATGGGTCCGCGGCCGGCACATCCCCGATCTGAAGCTGCACCATCCGGCCCAGCACGGCCTCGATGAGCCCGTCAAGGGAGCCGAAGTGGTACTTGGCCTGCCCCTGCGCCACCCCGGCGCGCGCTTCCACCTTGCGGTGGGTCAGCCCTCGCATGCCGTCGCCCGCGAGTTGCGCGATCGCCGCGTCGAGGAGGCGCTCGCGGGTCCGCGCCGCGGCGGCCTGCCGCGTGGTCGAGGACGTGGAGTCGGCGGTCCCGCCAGTGGATGGAACGATCGCTGGCCCTCCCTTGGTACGAGTTTGCCGGCGTGGCCCGGGGGTGCTGTCGACCTCCCCATCCCCCGGCGTGGGGAGACCGACAGCACCCCCCTCGCCACCAGCCCGAGTGCCCGGAGTTCCCTTGCCAGGGCTCCTGACTCCTCGAGCCTCCCCACCGGAATCACCTCACCCCGGATCAGGCCGCGAACGGGTCGTGCGGAGGCGGTGGTCCCGGGTGTGGTTCAACCGTATGCCCTGTTGTCGGACCTTGCCATTCCACGATCGTGGAATGGAGGCTACCAGCGTGCCCGACGCGCTCCAAGGGGCTTCTTGCCCGACGGACCCGGCCGTGGATGTCCACGGAGGCGGGCCGGCCGGGCGCTCCCCAGGAGAGTCCCTGGCCCTACCCGGAGCGTCCCCAGATCGTTCGCCCACCCCGCCGCGGTCAGACCTGTTGCGCCGCCCACTCATCGACGCGCGCCGCGCTCTCCTCGTCGCTCAGGTCCTCCACCCGGGTCATGACCGTCCAGCGGATGCCGTACGGGTCCTTGATGCTCCCGAACCGGTCCCCGGAGACGAACGTCGTCACCGGCTCACGGACGCTGGCGCCCGCCCGCTCCGCCGCCGCGACGGTGGCGTCCACGTCGGGGACGTAGACCGCGAGCGAGTAGCTGACGTCGTCGCCATCAGGGGGCCCGATCAGGTGGAAGGCGGGGTTGGGCTCACCCAACTGCAGCCGCCCGTGGCCGAAGTCCAGCTCGGCGTGGACGATCACGCCCTCCATCTCGGTGACGCCGACGCGCCGCGCCCCGAAGACCTCCTCGTAGAACGCGATCGCCTCGCCTGCCCCCTGAACCGCGACGAACGGTGTAATGGACGAATACCCGTGAGGTCGACCATCGCTGGTGTGCCTGCCCGTAGCTGCTTGCTGGGCAAGGGTGGACTCGCCGGTGCGGAGGTCGCGGGCGTTAGATTCGTTGGTCGTTGTCATGAGCTCGACGGTAGGACTGCCCTACCGGCAGCGGATTGAAGATTCGCGTCACCTCCGCGGCGGTTTAGCGTGGTGCTCGTGGCCGACGCCGAGACCAGGGGAATCCTGTACCCGTCGGGGCTGCCCACCTTCGCCCGGCGACCGCCGAGCGCCTCGGCCGCCGCCCTGGTCCGCTGGTTCTGGTTCTCGCGGTGGGACGTCCCCGCAGGGCAGACCTCGAGGCAGGAACTCCTCCCGTTCCCCGCGTTGAACCTGGTCGTGGAGGACTCGTGCGTCGGCGTGTCCGGGGCTTCCACGGCGCGCAGTCACCGGGATCTGGTCGGCCGGGGATGGGCGGTGGGCGCGCTGCTCTGGCCGGCGGCGACCCCGGCGGTGACCGCGAATCCGCCCGAGGTGCTCGACCGGTACGTGCTCCTGCCCCAGCCTGAGCTGCACGCGGCGGTGACCCAGTGCATGGCCGGGCATCCGACGGGGCCCCTGCGCCCCCGCTTCGACACGGATGGGGCCTACAGCGCTTCGACGTCTGCCGCTGACGAGGCGGCGTCCGGGGTGGTGGAACGGTGGCTCCTCGAGCGGATCCCCGCGCCGGGCGAGGAGGCGCTGCTCGCCAACGAGCTGGTCGCGCTCATCGACCGCGATCCGCAGATCCGCAAGGTCGAGGACGTCGCGCGGGCGATGTCATTGTCCGTCCGCACGGTCCAGAGGCTGACCAGGCGTTACGTGGGGCTCCCACCGCTCGCGATGATCCGCCGGCGGCGCCTGCAGGACGCCGCCGCGCTCGTGCGGGAGGACCCCGGCAGGTCGCTCGCCGGCCTGGCCGCGGACCTCGGGTATGCCGACCAGGCACACCTGATCCGGGAGTTCCGCGAGGTCGTGGGGTTCACCCCGGGCACATACCGTCGGTCGGTGGACTGAGCCCGGCCGGTTCGATCAGTGCCCGAACCGGTCCGCGTCGAGCTGCTGGGGGTCGGGTCGGTCCTGCGTGAGCCCGGCCATGTCCGCCTCGCTGAGCTCGAAGCTGAACACGTCGAGGTTGCTGCGCTGGCGGGCCGGGTCGGCGGACTTCGGGCAGGTCGAAAACCCCTGCTGGACCTGCCAGCGCAGCGCGATCTGCTGCGGCGTCCGCCCCAGTTGCTCGGCGAGTTCCAGGACGAGGGGGTCGGACACGATCACCCCGCCCTCGCCGAAGGGCCGCCAGCTCTCGGTATGGATCCCGTACTGCCGGTGCAGCGCCAACTCGGCGGCCCGCGGCGTGTAGGGATCGAGCTGGATCTGGTTCACCTCCGGGACGAAGCCGCGATCCAAGAGCTCCTGGAGGTGGTGCGCCTTGAAGTTCGACGTGCCGATCGCGCGCACCTTACCCTGCTCGCGCAGTGCGACGAGCCCCTCGTACGCCTCGATGAACCGGCCCTGGTCAGGGTTCGGCCAGTGGATCAGGAACAGGTCCAGGTAGTCCAGACCGAGCCGATCGAGGGCGTGGTGACACGCCTGCGCCACCCCCTCGACGCTGTGCCATTTCCGGTTGAACTTCGTGGTCACGAAGACGCGCTCGCGCGCCAGGCCGCTGCGCCGGATTCCCTCCCCGACGCCCACCTCGTTGGCGTAGTTCTCGGCCGTGTCGATCAGGCGGTAGCCCCCGGCGATGGCGGAGGCGACGGCCTCCGCCGCCTGCGCGTCGTCCAGGGGCCACGTGCCGAGTCCGAGGAGCGGCATCTGCGCACCACCGGCGAGCGTGGCGGTCGGGACTGTGATTTCCATGGCACCTCCACGGCGAGGATCCGCGGGGACTGTCGCCGGAGCGGGCAGCACCGCGCACGTCGCTTTCCATGATGCCGCGTGGGCGTGCGCCGCAGTCCGCAGGCGCCTCACCGGATCGCGGAGCCGGCCCACAGGCCGAACACCACCGCGATCGTTGCCCCGGCCACGCTGGCGAGCACGTACCGGGCCGCCGCCCCGACGCCATCCGCCGACCACAGCCGCATCGCCTCCACCGAGGCGGTGCTGAACGTCGTGAAACCCCCGCAGAAGCCGACGCCGAGGGCGGCCTGCAACGCCGGGGGAACGCCGGCGTGACCACCCGCCCACCCCGCGAGGAACCCCAGCAGCAGGGAGCCCGCGACGTTGATGGTCAGCGTGCCCGCGGGGAAGTCGGTGCGCACCCGGGCGTTGATCGCCGCGTCGAGCAGGAACCGGGCAAGGGCGCCGAGGCCCCCGCACAGCGAAACCAGCAGGAGCGTCATGTCGTCCCACCCTCCTCAGCGGGACGCACCGAACGGTGGGATGCGTCACCGCGGGACGCCCCACCGTGGGATCCGGGGGCGAGCCGGCCCGCCAGACGGTAGCCGGCGATCGCCGCCGCCACGCCGAGGAGGGCTGTGGCGGCCGCATACGCAGCGGCGAGGGCCGGCGCCCGCTGGGCCACCTCCAACGCGAAGGTGCTGTAGGTCGTGTAGCCCCCGAGGAATCCCGTCCCCGCGCCCAGCCGTACCCTCCGGCGCCACCCTTCGTCCCGTCCGCCGCGGGAGAGCGCCTCCAGGAGAAACCCCAGCAGGAATG
>CAKUSI010000307.1 GCA_934678955.1 uncultured Austwickia sp.
GGGTGAGAGGGTCCCGCGGGCACGGATACGCGTGCCATTGTGCCAGACGCGGGCCGCTGTCCCACCCTCGGCCAGTTCGGCGCGCGGGCGCGCTCGCTGGTCGCTGCGTGGGTGCGGGCGGGGTCGACCTTCCTTTGAACCTTCCTTCGCCCTTTGAGCCCTCCTGCCCCTACACGCGTCAGGTCGAGCCCGCGCGACGCTGGCTCACGCGCGTCACGTCGGGACCGAGCTGACCGTGCGCCAGGGCCCGCGCCTGCAGCGCCAGGTCGCAGGCTCGGGCGCGATCCTGCGGGTCGTCCTCAGCGCCGCCCTCCTCCGGCGCGGCATGACGGGCGTCGACCGCGGCGTCCGGGGAGTAGCCCGCCTGGCGCAGCACGGCGCGAAGATCCCAGTCGCCGGGCGCCAACAGCACCGCCCCCGAAGAGTCGGCCAGCAGGGTCGCCGTACCCGAAGGACCCAACGCTTCTAAAGCCGCGGCGCGAAGGAGGGGCACCGACAGCTCGGCCGCCACTCGGGCGCCGAGCGCTTCCTCCCGCGGATCCAGCGCCACGACGGGGCGGGAGCCACGGGGCAGGTGGTAGGGCGGCGGGGGCCACTCCGACGCGATCGCGCCGAAGACGACGTGATCGCGCCAGTCGGTGTGGCCGTTCTCGTCGGGGAGCCACAGGTACGCGGGCCAGTCGCCGCGCGCCGCGAAGCCCAGGGACCGCAGCAGGCCCGCCGAGATGACGTTGCCCGGCTGGACCGCGGCCTCGAGCCGATGCATCCCCATCCCCTGCGGTTCCGGGGCGAAGGCCAGGCCCACCACGAGGCGCAGACCCTCCGCGAAGAGCCCCTGTCCGACGTAAGGGTCGTACGCGTCGTACCCCAGCTGGGCACTGAAGGCGCGGCCGCGCACCACCCCGGTCACGTTGACCCGCCCGACGATGCCGTGCCCACCGGCACGATGGCGGGCGCGCACGATGAAGGTGCGGTGCCCGCTGGACTGGAACCGAAGGTGCCGCTCCAGGTCGTCGGGGTCGACGGGGTTCCATCGGGCGAGGCGGGCCCGGGAGGCTTCGACGGCCTGCCGATAGGGCTCGAGGTCGCCGCGCATGACCGGGGCGACCCGCACCCGCGTCCCCTCGGCGCGCAGCGGCTCCGGGGCGGCCACGCCGGCCATCAGCGCACCGGACGGCCGCGCAAGATCATGCGATGCGGGCGCGCGAGGACGCGCAGGTCGTCCAGCGGGTCGTCGAGGTACACGACGAGGTCCGCTTCGGCCCCTTCCTCCAGCCCCGGCCGACCGAGCCAGCGCCGGGCCGCCCAGGACGCGGCGCCCAGCGCCTCGACGTCGCTCATCCGGGTCTTGGCCAGCTCTAGGACCTCGTACGCGATCAGCCCGTGCTTCTGCTGGCCTCCCGCGTCCGTGCCCGCGTACACCGGCACCCCGGCCTCGTGGGCGGCGCTGACCGTGTCGTAGCGCCGCTCGTGCAGGTCGAGCATGTGGGCGGCATAGGACGGGAAGCGAGGCCGACCGGCCTTCGCGAAGGAGGGGAAGTTCAACGTGTTGATCAGCGTCGGGACGATCGCGGTGCCGGCGGCGGCGAAGGCCTCGATGGTGTCCGGCACCAGCCCGGTCGCGTGCTCGGCGCAGTCGGCCCCCGCGGCGGCGAGGTCGGCGAGGGATTCCTCGGCGAAGCAGTGCGCGGTGAGCCGCGCGCCTTCCTCGTGGGCGGCCGCGACCGCCGCCGTCAGCACCTCGCGGGGCCACAGGGGCCCCAGGTCGCCGCGGTCCCGGTCGATCCAGTCCCCCACCAGCTTCACCCAGCCGTCCCCGGCGCGGGCCTGCTCGCGCACCCGGGCCACCAGATCGTCGGGCTCGACCTCATGGGCGACGCCCGGCACGTACCGCTTGGGCCTCGCGATGTGCCGACCCGCGCGGATCAGCCGCGGCAGATCCTCCCGTTGGTGAATCCACGCTGTGTCGGCGCACGACCCGGCGTCGCGGATCAGCAGCACCCCGGCGTCCCGCTCCGCCAGCGCGTGCGCCTCCGTTCGCTCAGGCCCCACGGCTCCGGTCTGTTCCAGGCCGACGTGCGCGTGCGCGTCGACGAGGCCGGGGATCGCGAACCCGCGCACGGTCTCGACCTCACCGGAGGAGGGTGGGCTGTACGAGATGCGCCCGTCGAGGATCCACAGGCGATCGAGGATCCGCTCGCCATCCACCCGGATCCGTCCGGTGACCTGCAGGGCCGGGGCGCTCATGAGGGCAACCTACCCTCGCCTCCGGCCGCCGGGGCGGCTGCGGACGATCCCTCCTCCCCGCGGCCCTCCCGTGACGCTCGCGCGCTTCCTCGCGCAAAGGTCCGGCGTCGAGTTCCCGCGAGCCGCGACCCTGGCGGGCGCCCACCCCCTTTAGGGTTGGTCCCGGCCGCGCGGCGGGCCCGCCGGCCCGCCCCGGCCGTTCCGGCCCGGGCGGTGGTTCGTTCGGCACGACGAAGAGGCGGCGAAGAAGGCGTCATGGCACAGGTCAAGTTCTCCAGCGGCGAGCAGATCCCCCTCGAGATGCACAAGGTGCGGATCGTGCAGAAGTTGCACCTGCCCCCGATCGAGCGACGCGCGCAGGCCATCGCCGAGGCGGGCAACAACACCTTCCTGCTGCGCAACGCCGACGTCTTCATGGACATGCTCACGGACTCGGGTGTGAACGCGATGAGCGACCGGCAGCAGGCCGCGATGCTCACCGCCGACGACAGCTACGCCGGGTCGGCCACCTTCGAACGGCTGTACGACAAGCTGGTCGAGGTCTTCGGCATGCCGTACTTCCTTCCGGCTCACCAGGGCCGCGCCGCCGAGCACATCCTCTGCCGGTCGCTGGTGACCCCTGGGTCCGTCGTCCCGATGAACTACCACTTCACCACCACCAAGGCGCACATCGTGCTCGCCGGCGGCCGGGTCGAGGAGCTCTACACGGACGAGGGGCTGAAGGTCGACTCGCAGTTCCCGTTCAAGGGCAACTTGGACATCGGTAAGCTGCGGGCCCTGATCGAGCAGGTGGGCGTCGACAACATCCCGTTCGTCCGCCTGGAGACCGGCACGAACCTCATCGGCGGCCAGCCGCACAGCCTAGCCAACCTGCGCGAGCTCCGGCAGGTGTGCGACGAGTTCGGCCTGCTGCTGGTGATGGACGGCAGCTTGCTGAGCGACAACCTCTGGTTCATCGCCAGCCGCGAGGAGTCCGAGCAGGGCAAGTCCATCGCGCAGATCGCCCGGGAGATCGCCGACCTGTGCGACGTCTTCTACTTCTCGGCCCGCAAGATCACCTGCGCCCGGGGCGGCGGCATCCTCGTGCGCGACGAGGCTCTCTACCGCAAGATGCGCGGCCTGGTGCCTCTGTTCGAGGGCTTCCTCACGTACGGCGGTATGTCGGTGCGTGAGATGGAGGCCATGACGATCGGCCTCGACGAGCTCCTCGACGAGGACAACATCTGCCAGGGCCCGCAGTTCATCGAGCACATGGTGGCAGAACTGGCCAAGCGGGACGTGCCGGTCATCACGCCCGCGGGCGGTCTCGGGTGTCACGTCAACGCGATGCGCTTCCTCGACCACGTGCCCCAGAACGAGTACCCGGGTGGGGCCCTCGCGGCCGCGATCTACCTTGCCTCCGGGGTGCGCGGCATGGAGCGCGGCACCCTCTCGGAGCAGCGCGACGAGGACGGCACCGAGCCGATGGCGGAGATGGAGCTGGTGCGGCTCGCCATGCCGCGGCGGGTCTTCACGCTGTCGCAGGTGTCCTACGCCGTCGACCGGATCGCCTGGCTGTACACCAAGCGTCACCTGATCGGAGGCCTGAGGTGGGTGGAGGAGCCCGAGGTGCTGCGGTTCTTCTACGGGCGGTTGGAGCCGATCGGGGGCTGGCAGGAGCGCCTGCTGGCGGAGTTCCGCAAGGACTTCGGCGACAGCTTGTGACCGGCCGGACGTAGCACTGCGCATTCGTCGTGAAACCGCCGCGATGGGGGTGCGCGTGAGCCGGAGGATGGCCTGGACCCGGATGCTGATCGGCGCCATCGTCCACGCCGCGGGAGGCGCTGACCACGCCCCGGAGCAGCTGGCCGCGGCGCTGGATCCGAACCGCCGCGAGGCGATCCCCCACCGGGGTCTGCGCTCGCGCGCCGCGATCTCCCGGTGGGACGTGGCCGGCCGCCCGGTCCTGTGGATGGCGCCCGTGTCAGGGGCGACGCGTACCGTCTTCGTCTACTGGCACGGAGGCGGCTTCATCGATCCGCTGAACCCCGCGCAGTGGCTCTTGCTGGACCGGATGCAGCGGCGGACGGGGGCGACGCTGGTCGTGCCGAGCTACGGGCTCGCGCCGGAATACTGCTTCGAGGACACCCTGCCGCTGATCGACGCTCTGAACCGGCGCCTGGCCGCGCCGGTGGGCGAGTTGCGCGCCCGCCTGGTCGTCGGTGGCGACTCCGCCGGGGGCACGCTGGCGCTCGGCCAGGCCATCCGGGCCCGGGACCTGCGCGGACCGACGATCGACGCGCTCACGCTCATCGCGCCGTGGGTGGACCTGTCGATGACGAACCCGGAGGCCCGAGCGCTCGATCCGCACGACGTCATGCTGCGGTGCGATCGACTCGAGGCCGCCGGGAGGGCGTGGGCGGGCGGCCGGGGAACCACCGATCCCCTGGTGAGCCCGCTGCACGACCACCTGCGTGACCTGCCGCCGATGAGCATCTACCAGGGCGGGGCGGACATCCTAGCCC
>CAKUSI010000308.1 GCA_934678955.1 uncultured Austwickia sp.
CATACAGTTCTTCGACCAAGGCTCTCGCGGTCAACCGCCAAGCCCACTGGCCCACGCTTCCCGCTCTCTACCAACCCTGTTCTTCAAAATGCACGTATGCCACCGTTGGTGGGGCGTGCGCACCTCCCTCATGAGACGACTCATGAGGGAGGCCGGGGTGAAGGGCGGCGTGATCCTGTTCCGCGGCAACGGTGCGGCCGCGCGTCGGTATGTCGAGGCCGATCGTTCCCGCGCGGACGAGTACTACCTCGGCGCGGACGATGCCGTGGCCGAGTATGCCTTCCTCAACCGTGCTGGCGAGGTCACCGTCAGCCGCTCCCTTTCGGCGGAGGAGTACGAGGGCTGGGTGGACTGGATCAACCCCGACACCGGAGAGTCGATGGGCACTCCGCGCAAGCCTGGCGAGAGGTCGAAGGGGTCGCCGTTGTTCGCGGAGATGACCATCAACGCCCCCAAGTCGCTGTCGGTGGCCGCCGCCCTCCACCCCGAGGTCTCCGACGCGCTCGACGCGGCGCAGCAAGACGCGCTGGCCGAGATTCGCCGCTGGCTCGGCCAGCACTCCGTCACCAGGGTCGGGCCGCGTGACGCCCGGGAAGTCGTACCTATCGAGCGCATGCAGGTCGTCGGCATCGGCCACAAGACCTCGCGGGCGGGTGATCCGCATCGGCATATCCATATGCAGATCGGCACGCGCATCTGGGCGGCTGGGAAGTGGCGGGCGCTGGACACCGCCGCCCTGTTCAAGCAGCAGGGAGCCATCCGCGCCCTCGGCACCGCTGTGATCGCCGCGCACCCCGAGTTGGCCGCGACCCTGCACCGCCACGGCCTGACCCTCGACCCCGTGTCCGGCGAAGTCGTGGAGTTGGAGCCGTTCAACGCCGTTATGAGCAAGCGGTCTGCGCAGATCAGACGCAACCTCGACCGCCTTGAAGCCGAATGGGAGCAGGCGCATCCCGGCGAAGCACTCGGTCCGGTCATGACCGCGAGACTGCAAGGGATCGCGTGGACGCCCGAGCGTCCGGGCAAGAAGCCCGCGGACTTGAAGAACGAGCAGTGGTGGCAGCAGGAACTCACCGACGCCGGATACGACCCCACCCGCGTGCAGCAGCGAGAGGCGCGCGCCCCACTGTCGCTGGATGACCTCGCCGTGCAGGAGGTCGCCAGCCGTGCGCTGGATCGCTGCGCGGCGGCCGCATCGACCTGGACACGGCATACGGTGGCCGAGCACGTCACCCGCATCACCACCGAGCAAGGCGTGCAAGCGAACCCTGCGGAGCTGCGGGAGTTCGTCGTGCTCGCAACTGGTCTCGCAACCGACGATTGCCTGTCCGTGCTCCCGCCTGGCGCGGCGACGCCGGCGCATGTGGCGCATCTGACCAGCCTGACCGTCGTGGCCGCTGAGACCGCGCTGCGCGACCAGCTCGCTGTGAGCACACCCAAGCGGGAGCCGGAGCATCCCGATGTGACTCGTGCCGCGCAAGCCGCTGGACTCGATGCGGGGCAGGCGGTCGCCGCCGCCGCGGTCGCCTCGGCCGACCCGCTGATGATCGTGGAAGGCGCGGCAGGCAGTGGGAAGACCACGATGCTCCGCACCGCCATCGAGGTCGCCGCCGAGCACGGTAGAGCCTCGCGGGTGGTTGCGCCGACCTTGCGGGCCGCGCAGGTCGCGCACGACGACCTCGGTGTCCCCGCAACCAGCGTCGCCGCGCTCGTGCATGCGCACGGGTGGCGGTGGAACGACGACGGCGTATGGACACGCCTCGCCGTCGGCAACACCGACCCCGCAACCGGCAGCACCTACACCGGCCCGCCGCGAGACGCTCGGCTGTTGCGAGGCGAGCGGGTCATCGTGGACGAGGCGGGCATGCTCGACCAAGACACCGCCCACGCACTCCTGACCGTCACCGCCGAGCCCGGGCGACGGTCGCGCTCGTCGGCGACCGCGCCCAACTCCCCGCCGTAGGACGTGGCGGGGTACTGGACATGGCAGCCCAGATCAGGGGTCGCACCTACGACATGACCGAACTCCACCGGTTCACCGACCCCGACTACGCGACACTCACGATGGCGATGCGGGACAGGGAGAACCCCGGCACCGTGTTCGACCGGCTCGCCGCAATGAACCTCATCACCCTGCACGCCGACGACGACGCGACCCGCGAGTACATCACCGCCCACGCTCAAGAGGGTGAGGCGATCACGGTCGCCACGAACGACGAGGCCGCTGAGTTGAACGAGCGCATCCGCGCCGGACGGGTCGAGCGCGGCGAGGTCGATGACCAGGTGACGGCGACCGGCAGCGACGGACTGAGCATCGGGGCGGGTGACCTCATCCAGACCCGCAAGAACGACAGCGACCTGGGTGTGGCGAACCGGCAGCAGTGGCTCGTCCAACAGGTCGCTGAGGACGGCACGGTCTATGCCCGCGAGGTCGGCAGTGGCCGTAAGCACCTGCGGACAGTCGCGCTCCCGGCCGAGTATGTGAGCGAGCACGCGCACCTGTCCTATGCCGCGACCGCGTACGGCGTCCAAGGCGCAACCGTCGACGGCTCCCACACGGTGCTATCGGAGGCGACCAGCGCGGCGGGCGTTTACGTCGGCATGACGAGGGGCCGCGAGCAGAACCGCCTCCACGTCGTCGCCGAAGACCTCGCTGACGCGCGGGAACTGTTCATCGACGCGATGCAACGCGACCCCGCCGACCGGGGCCTGGGCCACGCCACCGCCCAAGCCGTCGAGGCCGTGCGTGGACTTGTTGCGGATGGCCCTGTTCGGCTCGTCACCGATGAACTCGCACGCCTTGACAAGGAAGCCGAGCGTGCCCATCGGCAGGCGCAACGATGGGAGAAAGCCGCCGCACGCCTCGACGCCCAGCGCGCCGCGCACCGGGGCGACGATGATAAGGACACCGCCGTGCTCCGCACAGCAGAGGACGAGGCGGCGCGGGTGCGTGCCGAGGTCACCGTGCCGCTCACCGTGCAGGCCGAGGCGGATGGAGCGGCCTACCTCGCCGCCATCGACACCGAGGCCGCCTCGAATGCTCGCCTCGCGACAGTGGGACGGTTCGGCAGGCGCAAGGCCCGCGCCGAGCACCACACCGCGGCCGAACATGCCCGCACTACCCGCGCACAGGTCCGCGCAGTCTGGGGCGATGAACCGCCACGCACCCCCGAAGCACTACCCGCGTGGGCGACTCGGGCGGCGGCACGACGAGCCGACGGTGACCCCCGCGTCAGCGACGCCGACCGCGCCAGCGAGGCAGCACAGGCCCAGCAGAAGGAGACCAGGCAGCGGCACCAGCGTGAGCGCAGGGCGTTGCTGGTCAGCGAGTTCGGGGCCGAGCAAGCCCGCCGCGCCGAGTTCGGCACGGGCGCGACCAACCCGCACCGCAACTCCAAGGACGCCCGCACACGAGCCGCGCTGATCCGCGCCGAGGCTGACGCGCTCCGCAGCCTCCCCATAGGTGAGGCTGCACGGCGCATCGAAGCCAACCGCGCCCAGCAGGAACAGACCCGGCAGCAGACCGCACAACGGGCACGACAGCTCGACCCGTTCGACCACGAGCCCCGTCGCAGTGACCCACGACGCGATGGCCCCGCACGCAGCCTGTAGGTCCGTACGGTCTTTGCTGAACCTGCTGTGGCTCTTACCTGGATCGTGTCACGCTAGTGCCCCACGGTTGAGTGGAGTTCGGTGAGGATTTCGGTGGCTTCGCCTTGGGGTGGGGTGGTCGCGGTGAGTTCGTGTCCGTCGATGCTGATCGTGACGTCACCTAGAGCGGTACCTTCGCCTTCGTCGCCTCAGAGATTGCCCGTGGGGTGAACCAGATGATAAATCCCACGACCAGGCCGCCGACGATGTTCGACGCCAGTGCTCGGTCGTACCACTTTGTTTGATCGCCCCTCACGACGCCAGATTACTGTCACTGCGCGACGCGATCGGCTCAACTTCCCGTATCAGGCGCTCGGCCCCGACCCCCGCTCCTCTTCGGCTTCGTACGCGTCTGCCGGGATGAACTCGTTTAGCGCCGCTATGCCTGGAGCGCCGATGGGAGCCAAGGCGCGCTGGATCACAGCATTCGGTCCGCGAAACTCGTGAACTGCAACGAACATTTCCTCCCACACGTGGGAGTGGTACTCGACGCGCGCTTCCCCCTCCCACTCGAAGTTTGCGACTACCTCGAAGCTCCTGCCGTCGCGGCTGGTCTCGTCGGGGATCACGGTTAGTCCAGCGTCGGTCAAGAGCTTTTCCATCCAGCCCGAGTTGTAAGTCGCTACGACGATGAGCCGGTGCCGCAGGATGTCCTGAATGGCGCGTTGAGGAACCTCCCACAGGTAGAACGGCAACACCTTGGCGCTGTACGTATCGTCGTCGTCGTCCGGCACGGAAGACACGGTGATGCTGTTTCGATCTCCGATCTCCTCGTGCACCAGGCCCGCAACGCTTTCGAGCATCGGCGTCGATTGAATCTGTTCTTTCGTGACTCCCGCGCTGTTGTAAATCACGGAGTACCCGACGAATCCACCGAGTTCGAAGTACGCGTATCCGTCACGCCTCGCCTGCCGGATCGCGCGCCGCAGCTCTTTCCAATGAGGTTGCTCTTCCTCTGGAATGGAGAAGGAAAAGACATGCTGGTCGCCGATCTTGGTCGACTTGTGCAGTGAGGCTTATTCTGAGGTGGGGTAGAAGTGGAGTCCGATGACAGCTGTGATTGTGGTGGCGAATGTGTCGTATGGTC
>CAKUSI010000309.1 GCA_934678955.1 uncultured Austwickia sp.
ACTGGGGCAAACAGGGTCCCGAGTTCCTCGAACGTCGAGCGGCCCAGTACGAGGAGAAGCAACGACTCGTCCTCGGCGCCAATTCCTTCCGGATGTTCCAGCGCTACCTGGGTGCGCTCACCCGGGAGTCGGAAGGCAGTGACCCGGTGAACACCCGAATGAAGTTCCTGCCCACCACCGTCATCTCGTCGACGCTGGAAGGCCCACTGGACTGGCCCGACGCGACCCTCGCCGGTGGCGACGCGGTCTATGTCGTCGCCCGGCTCAAGGCCGAGTCGGCCGTTCCGCTGCGCTCGCACGGCAGCCTCGCCCTGAACCGGGCGCTCATGGCCGCCGGCCTCGTCGACCGCGTCCAGGTGACGATCTTCCCGGTGATCAGCGGCCGGACCGGAACCGAGCCGGTCTTCGCCGGCGCCGCCGACTTCGATCTCGAGCTTCTCGAGAGCCACACCCTCGATGGCCACATCCAGGAGCTCAGCTACCGTCCCGCCCGGCACCCGTAGGATCTCGGCATGCCGACCGCTCCCTCACCGGACCAGCGCAGCGTGCATCGCTGGCTGCGCACGGAATCGGGTTCGGCGGTGCTGCTGGTGATCGTCACGGTCCTGGCGCTCGCGTGGGCGAACTCGCCGCTGTCCGCCTGGTATGTGGAGCTGTGGCATCAGGACGTCGGATTCGATGTCGGCCCGTTCGGGCTCCATATGGATCTGCACCACTGGATCAACGACGGCCTGATGGTGGTCTTCTTCTTCGTGGTCGGCTTGGAGGTACGGCAGGAGTTCGCGCACGGGTCGCTGCGGGACCGCAGCCGGGCCCGCCTGGCCCTGATCGCGGGAGTCGCCGGGGTGGCGGTTCCGGCACTCGTGTACGTCCTGATCGTCGGCGCGTCCGGTGGCGAGGGCCTGGACGGCTGGGGTTCGGTGGTGGGCACCGACACGGCGTTCATGCTGGGAGCGCTCGCGATCGTCGGACCGCGCTTGTCGGGCCAGCTGCGGGTGTTCCTGCTCACCCTCACCGTGGTCGACGACTTCCTCGCGGTGTCGATCATCGGCTTGGTGTACAGCGACGAGATCCGTCCCGTTCCGTTGTTGGTCGCCCTAGCCTGCCTGGTGGGCCTGTGGCTGCTGGGGCGCTCCCGCCAGTGGAGTGCGGCGCCCTACGTGCTGCTCGTCGTCGTGCTGTGGTTCGCCACCCTCGCCTCCGGCATCCACGCCTCCCTGGCGGGAATGGTCGCGGGGCTCCTGATCCCCGCCTACTCGACCCAGCGGCACAAGGTGCTGGCCGCCAGGCAGCTGTTCCGCGACTTCTGGCAGTCCCCCAGCGCCGCCTCCGCCCGCGCGGTGGACCGCGGGCTCGCCCGGGGCATCTCGGTCAACGAGCGGCTGCACGAGGTCCTACGGCTCCCCACCGCGCTGCTGATCGTGCCGGTCTTCGCGCTGGCGAACGCCGGCGTCGACCTGCGCGGCGGACTGCTCGCCGACTCCTTCGGCTCACCGGTCACCTGGGGAGTCATCGCGGGGCTCGTGGTCGGCAAGCTCCTGGGCATCGGCCTCGCGACCCTGCTTGCGGTTCGCGTCGGCCTGGGTCGCCTGCCGGAAGGCGTCGGCATGGGCAGCGTGTTCGGCGGAGCGGCGCTCTCGGGTATCGGTTTCACGGTCTCGCTGCTCATCATCGGGCTGGCCTTCGGCACCACGTCCGATCTGGGGCGCCAGGCGACCGTCGGTGTCCTGGTCGCGATGGTGCTCGCCGCGCTCCTGGGGTGGTTCATCTTCACGATCGCCGCCAAGCGGTGGGGCGAGGAGACCGCGGACCTGCCGATGTCGCTGACCCCGCCGGTGGATCCCGAGATCGATCACATCCGCGGCCCGGAGGACGCCCAGCTCACGCTCGTGGAGTACGTGGACTTCGAGTGCCAGTACTGCGCGCATGTCACCGGCTCCTGGAAGGACCTGCACGCCCACTTCGGGGACGACCTGCGTTACGTCGTGCGGCACTACCCCCATCACCCGCACGGGCCGCTCGCCGCGCGGGCCTCCGAGGCGGCGTCGAACCAGGGGAAGTTCTGGCCATGGCTGGACTTCGTGTTCACCCGGCAGCACGCCCTGGAACGCAACGACCTGATCGGCTACGCCGCGGAGCTCGGACTCGACGTCGACCGGTTCATCGAGGACCTCGACAGTCCCGAGGTGGCCCGCCGGGTGCAGAACGACCTGGACAGCGCCGAGGCGAGTGGCGTCCATGCCACCCCGACGTTCTTCGTCGAGGGCTGCCGCCTGCTCGGCAGCTACGACGCCCGTACCCTCACCGGCGCCCTCGAGGCCGCCCGCCGCGGCACCCGCACCCAGGAAGTCCCGGCCTGAGCGTCTCCGGCCGGAAATGCGCCTGCCGGTGGCCGGCCGACCCCGTCGATAGCATGCGCAGATGCGCAGGACTTCGGAGACGGATGCGGAAAGCCGGACGGACGTTCAGCCGGACGTGCGGGTGCGCGGTGCCCGAGAGCACAATCTCCGGGACGTGGACCTCGCCGTCCCGCGCGACGCGATGGTGGTGTTCACGGGCGTGTCGGGGTCGGGCAAGTCGTCGCTCGCGTTCGGCACCCTCTACGCGGAGTCGCAGCGACGCTACCTCGAGTCGGTGGCCCCCTACGCGCGCCGCCTGATCGATCAGGCGGGCGTGCCCGACGTCGACTCGATCACCGGGATGCCGCCCGCGGTGGCCCTGCAGCAGCAGCGCGGTGGACGCAGCGCCCGCTCCTCGGTCGGCAGCATCACCACGCTGTCGAGCCTCGTCCGCATGCTCTACTCGCGGGCCGGTGAGTACCCCGACGGGCAGCCGATGCTCTACGCCGAGGACTTCTCCACCAACACCGTGCAGGGCGCCTGCCCGGAGTGCCACGGCATCGGCCGGGTGTACGAGGTGACCGAGGAGCGGATGGTGCCCGATCCCTCGCTCACGATCCGGGAGCGGGCGATCGCGTCCTGGCCGACGGCCTGGCACGGACACCAGCTGCGCGACGTGCTGGTGGCGCTCGGCTACGACGTCGACGTCCCCTGGAAGGACCTGCCGCGGGCGGATCGTGACTGGATCCTCTACACCGAGGAGACCCCCTTCGTCCCGGTCCATTCCAGACTCACGCTCTCCCAGGCCCGCGCCGCCACCGCGGCGGGCGTCGAGCCCAGCTACTCCGGCACGTTCGTGGGAGCCCGTCGCTACGTGCTCGACACGTTCGCCAACACCAAGAGCGCGTCGATGAAACGGCGCGTCGCCCAGTTCCTCACCGCCGCCCTATGCCCGGTCTGCCACGGCAAGCGGCTGAAGCCCGAGGCCCTGACCGTGACCTTCGAGGGACTCGACATCGCAGCCCTCTCCGCGCTGACGCTGCACGAGCTGGCCGCCCGGCTGGAACGGGTCGTCGCGGGGACCGACGCCGCGACCGAGGTCTCCGGGGAGGCCCTGGACGAGGACTCCCGGCGCACGGCCGTCGAGCACCGGGTCGCGGCCGGCGGTTCCGCCCACGCGGCCGCCCCGGACGTGCGCCGCACCCCCAACCAGTCCGCGGAGAAGCGGGCGGCCGCCGCACGCCTGGGCGCCGAGCTCATCGATCGCCTGCGCCCCATCATCGATCTGGGGTTGGGCTATCTCTCCCTCGATCGCACGACACCCACCCTGTCCGGCGGGGAGCTGCAGCGACTCCGGCTCGCCACCCAGCTCACCTCCGAACTCTTCGGCGTCGTCTACGTTCTCGACGAGCCGTCCGCCGGGTTGCACCCGCAGGACGTGGCCGCGCTGCTCGGCATCCTCGACGGGCTCAAGCGCCGGGGCAACTCCCTGTTCATCGTCGAGCATTCGGTCGACGTGATGCGCCACGCCGACTGGTTGGTCGACATCGGACCGGGCGCGGGCGAGCACGGCGGCCGCATCATCTACAGCGGGCCGAGCGACGGCCTCGCGGACGTCGAGGAGTCCGTGACCCGCGGCTACGTGTTCGGCGGCAGCGGGCTGCCGCTGCGCACGCCCCGGGAGGCGAAGCAATGGCTGCGGCTCGAGCACGTCAGCCGGAACAACCTGCGGGACGTCTCGGTGGCGATCCCCCTGGGCGCTTTCACCGCTGTCACGGGGACAGGACGCACCCTTGGCCGCTTCACGGCCGGACTTAGCGCCCGCATAGCGACCTCCCATTTGGGTCAGCGCATGCACGAGGCGGAGAAGGTGCATTGAACCGCCTGTCGCCATGTCCTCGAGCGGCCGATTCGCGGGGGTCCGCTTTGGCCGAGAGCCGCCTCTTTCGTGGTGAGCCACAACGCTCACCGATTTCGGCCAGGGTGACCTGCTCCCCCAGCAACACCTCAACCGCCTCAGCAGCTGCCTGCTCGGTCCGATCCCGGGTGGCGATCGCAGTCACTACATCCACTGCAAGGCCGTTCAGCAGCGCCTCACGCTCCGCCAGCACCCCCATCCGAGACGCCGCAGCCTCCCGAACTCGCCTCCGCGGCCCCTGCCGCGACGACTGCATCATCCGCCACCGCCCTCAGCTGCGCTTGATTGCGCTTTGATCCTCACCTCCCTAGGCGCGACGATGCGGACATTGGGACACGGTTCACCGTCTGTCGACGGGCCTTCGAGCCCAAGGTGTGCAATCGCACTTCGCACCGCCCGCCCGGGGCGCCGAGGAACGTGACAGCACAAACGTCGACGCCATCCTCACCGACGCACCCAGGGTGCCTGTCCTTGAGG
>CAKUSI010000310.1 GCA_934678955.1 uncultured Austwickia sp.
TCGCTCACCCGCAACACGCTCGAGTGGCCGGTGTCGTGGGACGAGGCCTTCCTCTACGCCGCGGAGCACGATGTCGTCGTCGTCGCCGCGGCCGGCAACCGCGCCGCGGGCACGACGGTCGTCGGCGCACCGGCGACCATGCCCGGGGTGCTCACCGTGGCGGGCGTCGACCGCAAGGGCATCGCGAGCGAGGACGCGTCGAGCCAGGGCATCACGATCAGCGTCGCGGCGCCGAGCGAGGAGCTCGTCGGCGTCGCGCCGGGCGGCGGCTACCGGCAGTGGAGCGGCACGAGCGGTTCCGCGCCCCTCGTCGCGGGGGTCGTCGCGCTCGTGCGCGCCGCGCACCCCGAGCTCGACGCCGCGAACGTCATCAACCGCATCGTCGCGACCGCGCGCGACGTCGGCCCCGCCGGCCAGGACGCCTGGTACGGCTACGGCCTCATCGACGCGGCCGCCGCGGTGAGCGCCTCGGTGCCGCCCGTCGCCGCGAACCCCATGGGCGACCTCGCCGAGTGGGTGCGGGTCTACCGCCCGACATCCGTCGAGCCGGTCCCGCTGCCGACGCCCGTCGTCATCGTCCCGGAGGCCCCCGTCGAGGTCGTCACCGCGGCGCGGAGCCCCGCGGGGGTGCTCCTGCCGTCGATCGAGCTGCTCCGCGGCCTCGGTCCCGCGGCGCTCGTCATCGGCGCATTCGCCGCCGGTCTCCTCGGGATCGGGGTCTGGGGATGGCGACGGATCTCGGAGGCGCGCGATCATCGCTAGAATCGGTTGTCCGCATTCCTGCGTCGGGCGACGCAACTGAGGAGACTGCATCTCGTGCCCAAGATTCTGATCGTCGGCGGCGGCTACGCCGGTTTCTACACGGCCTGGACCCTCGAGCGACGACTGCGCCGGCGCGAGGCGGAGGTCATGCTCGTCGACCCGCACTCGTCGATGACGTACCAGCCCTTCCTCCCCGAGGTCGCGGCCGGCTCGATCGAGCCGCGGCACATCGTCGTCGGGCACCGCCGCCACCTGAAGCGGACGCGAGTCGTGCAGGCGCGCGTCACCGCCGTCGACCCCGCGGCGAAGCTCGCGACCCTGACCCCGGCCGAGGGCGAGCCGTGGCAGGAGGCGTACGACACGCTCGTCGTCACGGCCGGCTCGGTGACCCGCACCTTCCCGATCCCGGGCCTGGCCGACACCGCGATCGGCATGAAGAACGTCGAGGAGGCCGTCGCCGTCCGCGACCGCCTCATCGAGAACTTCGAGCGCGCGGCGAACCTGCCCGACTCGCCCGAGAAGCGCCGGCTGCTCAACGTCACCGTCGTCGGCGGCGGATTCGCGGGCGTCGAGACGATCGGCGAGCTGCGCAGCCTCGCCTCGTACCTCATCCGCCGCTACCCGACGATCTCCTTCGAGGAGACCGGCTTCCACCTCGTCGAGGCGATGGGCCGGATCATGCCGGAGGTCTCCGAGCAGTCCGCCAAGTGGGTCGTCGGCCACCTCGAGCGCCGCGGCATCGAGGTGCACCTCAACACGTCGCTCACCGCGGCGACCGACGGCGTGCTCGAGCTCGGCGACGGCACGACCTTCGAGTCCGATCTGCTCATCTGGACGGCCGGCGTCATGGCGCACCCGACAGCGAAGGGCTTCGGCCTGCCGATCGAGGAGCGCGGCCGCGTCCGCTCGTCGGCGACCCTCCAGGTCGTCGAGGAGGACGGCACCGTCGTCGAGGGCGTCTGGGCCGCCGGTGACGTCGCCGCCGTGCCGGACCTGTCGGGCGGCGGGGTCGGCGGCTTCTGCGTGCCGAACGCGCAGCATGCGGTCCGCCAGGCCAAGCGCATGGCGAAGAACATCATCGCGATCGAGCGCGGCGATGCCCCGAAGGAGTACGTGCACAAGAACGCGGGCGCCGTCGCGGGCCTCGGCCTGTGGCACGGCGTCATGCAGTCCGGCGGCTTCGCGATGCGCGGCCCGCTCGCCTGGCTCGCCCACCGCGGCTACCACGGCCTCGCGATGCCGACGTGGGAGCGCAAGCTCCGCGTCTTCGGCGACTGGCTCGGCGGCTTCTTCCTCCGCCGCGACATCGTCGGCCTCTCGCTGCAGGACCCGCGCGCCGCATTCGAGGAGTACGCGGTGCGGCCCGCGCCGGCGAAGGCCGAGTCCGCCGCGTCCTGAGTCCGCGCGAATAGGCTGGGGCGGGCCCCGGTAGCCCAACTGGCAGAGGCAGGCGGCTTAAACCCGCTCCAGTGCGGGTTCGAACCCCGCCCGGGGTACGGACGATGCGAGGGGAGCGGGCTTTGGGTATCGACAACGGGGGAATCGCGGGAGCGCCTCGAGCGTCGGTCGCGCCTGCTGAACGCTTCCTCATGGCTCGGGAGGCCTTCGATGCCTTGTTGGCCCGGGATTTCCCAGACTTCAGCGTGGTGCAGTACGCAGCAGAGAAAGCTGCTGCCGAGGGGATCGACACTGAGACGCTCGCCGACAAGCTCTGGTCCGGAGTTCGTTCCCTCCCGGGAAGACTCGATCTGACGGGTGACGGAAAACTCGGATTCGATGACGCGCAAGCCGCCGCGAGGCTCGCCGCAGAAGGATTGGGCTCGGCCTGGGAGAAGGTCACTGCCATCGACAAGGACGATGTCGCCGATGCGGCGTCCGCAGTCGGACTGGCTGCTGCCGAGACCGGCAGGACGATCGTCGGGTTCGACTATGGCGGCTTCATGGGTCGTGCTACGCGGAAGGCGCAGGAAGCCATACAAGGGATCGACGGCGACACGTTTACAGCAAGTCGTCACACCCTCGCCAAGCTAGGTAAGACGGCCGTGGGGATTCAGGGTCTTCACGATCGTCGTGAAGCCGCGGAACTCAGGAAAGTCGGCGAGGAGTACGCGAGCGCCGCGGAGGACCTCACGGAGGATCACCGGAGTCGACTGAACTCCCGGATCGAGGAGTTCGGTGCGCTTCGGCTCGAAGCGCTTCGCGAGACCCTGGGGCGGTTTCTCGTGATTTTGAGCGCGCTCAAGCAGCAGAACCGGACCAAGGAGTACGAGCTGCTGGCCGGTCTCGGCGTCGACACACAGATGCTCGAGTCGATGGGCACCCTCGACATGACGGTGAAGGAGAGCCTGCGCACGTCGGCTGCAACCGGTGCGCTGGGGGTAGCCGCCGTGCTGGGCACCCCGGCCCTGGTCACGGGAGCGGTAGGGGCGCTCGCCACGGCGTCGACGGGTACCGCAATCTCCTCGCTATCCGGAGCGGCCGCGTCGAACGCTGTGCTGGCGTGGCTTGGAGGAGGCAGCCTGGCCATTGGAGGCGGGGGTATGGCTGCGGGTGCGGTCGTCCTCACCGGCATCACGGTGGGTGTGACGGCGGGTGTCGCCATCCTGGCAACGGGAATCCTGATTTCGACTCACTATGCGAGGAAGCTCACTGAGGCGAAGACCTACCAGCAAGACATCGCCCTCGCTGTCGCCAGCCTGGAGAACGCATGGCTGGTCATGGACGGGATTGCGAGCCGCGTCGATGAGCTCACCGTTGTCACCGAAGAACTGCGGCAACGACTGGTGCCCCTGCTCACGCAGTTGGAAGAGTTGGTCCCGGTATTCGACCCCGCCGATCGGCGCCATGCTGCGGTGTTCAACCAGAGCGGGCTTCTGGTGAAGACAATGGTGGAACTCGCCCAGGTTCCTTTGCTCGGTGAGGACGGTGACCTCACCGATGAGAGTCTGTCCGTCACTGTCCATGTGAGAAAAGTCCTGAATACGGAGATCTAGTGGTGAAGATCGATTTCAAACAGGTGTTGACCGTCCTGTACGACGAGTTCGGCGACCAAGGGATCGCCTGGGTTCAGAAGCAGATCGCTACGCGCCTGAGTGATACCCCGGACGTCGAGAGCGAAGAGGAGAGTGCAGATCCCTCCGAGGAGAGCACGCCGGTGGACCGGGGTACGGATTACGATGACGCCGATTCCTTCTCTGCTGATGTGCGCACTGAGGTCGAGCGTCTCTCGATCTCCTCGATCCGATCGCCAGAGCAAGTGGTCGAAGCGGTCCTGGGTTTGGTAGTGATGGCAGGCGAGGTGCGCAAGTTCGAAGAAGCCCAGGTCACCAAGCGGGTGGGCATCGCGGCACAGCGTGACATCGCACTGGCGAACATCCACGCGCAGCAGGAACTGCTGAAGGACTATCTGGAGCGCTCGTTCGATGAAAGAGCCGAGAACTTCAACAGGCTGTTTGCGGCCGTTGACGATGCGCTCGCGTCGAACAACATGGCGGCGTTGGCGATGGGACTGGAATCGGTGGTCAAGCTGGCGACCTCGTCCCCCTTCAAGGACCTGCGGACGGTCGAAGAGACGGCTGCGGCGCTGGCCGATCCAGGACACGAGTGGGACTTCTAGAAGTTTTCTGAGAAGTCCCGGCTGAAAAGCCTGGTCAACGGCCCGGATCCGCGAAATTTCGCGGGTTCGGGCCTTATTCGTGCCCTCTGTCAAACGACAGAGGAGAACAGAGATGACCAGGAATGTCCGTTCGGAGTGGCACGTGGATGGCACGCGCACACCTTCCACTTGGAAGCGAGCAGGCCAGCCACCCGAAATTTGGGGTCGGCACACCGCCGAGGCCGTGCCACTTCGTGCCATACGAGTCTCTGGTGATGCCTCACGATCCGCGGAATGAATCGGCCTGGGTTTCGTTCCTATCGGTTTCCCTGGCTGGCGGGTGCCGGCCGGGCTGATTCGAGGTCAGCGTA
>CAKUSI010000311.1 GCA_934678955.1 uncultured Austwickia sp.
GTGTGGAGAACCGATCGTTGGGTCATACGCGGCCTGGATCAGCACCTGATCAATCAGACCCCTGAAGCCTGATGATCATCCAATTTGCTGCTGTCGCAATGGCCTCCGTGATGGCGCTTGGGTTCCAGCCGCTAGCCGAGCCCTCACCGCCGCCTCGAGGTCCGGAAATCGGCAAAGGAATCCTAGGATCGATCAGATCCGAGGGTGTGCTTCTGGAGGGTTTCAGCACGCAGCCACCTCGTCAAGGTGCGAACCCGGAGAAACCCTCAGGTCACCAACCAGCGGATCGCATGGAATACGAATACCGACAAGCGAATATGTGCGGCTCAACGAGCGTCGACCGCGACTTTGATTCCAACTGTAGCGCTGCTATCGCCACCTGCTCCCAGGGAGAGCAAACTGGCGTACGAATTCGTGTGTATCGCCGGGACGCGTCGCCTGGGTCCACCGAGAACTGGCAGCAAATCGGGGATACCTGCCGGACCGCGACGGACCCTGTGCCCGGCCAGGCTGATCTGCTCGCAGCTATCGAGCGCGAGTTCTCGCGGACGCCGCTGATCACGCCACGGGCGACCACCCAGCCACCGGACGGTGCCACCCTGGTCAACCTGCCGACCTACTTCCAGCTCACGTTTCCGGACTCCACCGGCAGCTTCGGACCCGGCCAGATCCGCGCCCTCACCCTGCTGGGCACCCCCGTCGAGCTGCGCATCAGGGCCAGCCACACGTACGACTTCGGGGACGGCACCCGCCATGGCCCCACGACCAGTCCCGGCGGCCCGTACCCAACGGGCGACGTGACGCATACCTATCAGAAGAGCGGCAAGGTCACCCCGTCCGCCATGACGACCTACGCGGCCGACTACCGCGTGGGCGGCGGCCCATGGCTCCCATTGACAGGCACCACGACGCGCGCCACCAGCTTCGGCGCACTGGACGTCCTCAGCGTCAACCCCGTACTGGTCGAAAACCGCTGACCCGCCGCGGCGCCCGTCACCGCCGGATCTGAGTCGCTGAGCGGGCGAACGCGCACCATGCGTTGACCTGTCGTACCTGCTCGGCCGTCGAGACGGGAGCGTCCAGCAACGCCGGGCTGCCCACCCAGACCGCCAGGGCTCGTGCCCGGGACACCGCCACGTTGAGCCGGTGCACGTCGTACAGGAACCCCAGTCCGCGGGGCGCGTCGGCCGCGCTCGACGACGCGGTCGTATAGATCACGACCGGGGCCTCTTGGCCCTGGAACTTGTCCACCGTCCCCACTCGGACACCCTCCGGGACAGCCGATCGGATCCGGGCGACGTGCGCGTTGTACGGGGCCACGACGAGGATGTCCGCCACCGTCAGCGGACGCTCGACCCCGTGGCGATCCACCCATGTCCCTCCCAGCAGTTCCCCGATCACCTCGGCGACGATCGCCGCCTCGATCGGGTTGTCCTGCGACATCCCTTCGTGAGGGGCGGGCACCCACGCAAGCCCGCTCGACGGCCACCCCCGCACCTCGACCCGCTGGCGCTCCATGCCGGGCGCGCTGACCAGCCTCCCGTCGTAGCTGATCCGCGACACGAAGGCGGTCACGTCCGGGTGCATCCGGTAGGTCACGTCCAGGAACAGCCCCCGGTCCGGGGCGATCACGTCGCTGTCCCCGATCAGGTGACCGAGCGCGGACTCCCCGGCACCGTCCGGGTGCTGTGCCTTCGTCGGCATGGTGAGCTGCTGCGGGTCGCCGAGCAACACCAGGGAACGCGCCGCCCCGGCCACGGCCATGGCGTTTGCCAGGGAGAACTGTCCCGCTTCGTCGACCACCAACACGTCCACGCTGCCCGCCAGCGCCTCCCGGGCCCACAGCCAGGCGGTCCCCCCGACGAGCCGCGCCGAGCCGTCAAGGATCGCGGCCTCGACGACCGCGGCGGTACTCTCCTGGCGCACCGCGGTCGGTGCGCCGACCTCCGCCGCGAGCGACGACACCTTGTGCAGCGCCGGGCGCTCGACCTCATCCAGAAGGTTCCGGATCACCGCGTGCGACTGGGCCGTCACGCCGACGGATCGGCCCGCGTCCAGCAGGGCCCGGATGAGGTGGGAAGCGGCGTACGTCTTGCCGGCCCCCGGCGGCCCTTGGACGGCCAGCACCTCCCCGTCCAACGCCAATCCCACCCGGACGACCGCGTCCGTGGCGGACTCCCCCGGCCGGCGGGCCAGGTCCGCAGGCACGACGCCGTCCATGAGCGCGACCCCCAGCGGGCGCTCCCCCGCCAGGTGGGCGCGCGCCTGCCGGGCGATGGACTCCCGGACGATCCTGTTCTGCAACGGGCCCTCGGGGCCCAGGCCGCGGGGGGTGGCCGGTTCGTAGCGCGCGGCCCGCGATAACACGACCCACCCGAGGCCCTGGCCTGCCTCGCTCACGCCGGTGCCCCGGGGTCCCCCGTCATTGAGAACCTGGCCAGCGGGGGCCTCGCCAGCGGGGGCCTCGCCATCGAGGACCGGCCCATCCAGGACCGGCACATCGAGAACCTCACCGAGATCGTCGAGGCCCAGCCCGTTGCTGTACTCCACCACCGTCCCGCAGGCTTTCCGGTCGCCATCCACATCGTGCAGTGGCTTGCCCACCTCGACCTTGCAGGTCTGTGCGGGAAACTCGTAGCGCCAGAGCCTCGAGGTCGGCTTGGCCAGGGAGCCCTTCACCCCCGCCGCGGTCGGCGGGCCCAGGCGGCCGATGGTCGACCCGTCGTCGACCAGCTCGTCGTCGGACATCTCGGCACGCCGGAAGTAGTCCCACCACTCCGGCCGGTCCTCGCGGCGGTGCCAGCCGACCAGGCCCGCCGCCAGGGGCAGGGCGGCGCGGTGCAGTTCCTCGGCGAGCAGCCGCTCCTCGGCCGCGCCCTCGGGCTCGGCGGCGTCCACCTCGGCCAGGTCGCCGGGGCGGTTCACCCCCGGCTCACCGCTCGCCCGGACTGCCTCGTCGAGCTCGGCGCGCCGCTCCTCCAGCCAGTCGTGCAGCGCCAGCGTGGACCGTACGTCGTCACGGTTGTAGTCGGCGATGCGCGCCAGGATCGCGGGGTCGGGATCGAGCAAGTAGCGCTCGTACTCCACGACCGAACTCAGCGCGTCACCCACCTGGTCGCCCTCCGCGAACCGCACGTGCCCCCAGTAGAAGTCCTCCATCTGCTTGAGGGAGTAGGACCCCTTGCCGATGACCAGCCCCTGGCGCACCACCTGGTAAAGGTCGACGAATCGGCCGCCGCGCAGCAGGGCGTCCAGGTCGGGCTCGCCCACCCCGTACCGGCCGGTGAGGCGCTTCAACGCGGTCAGCTCGTACGGCGCGTAGTGGTACACGTGCATGCCTGGGTGCTCACGCCACCGCGCGACCAGCCGGGCGAGCAGGTCCGCGACCATGGCCGCCTCCTGCGCGTCGTCGTGTGCCCACAGCGCCGTGAACTCCCCGGCACGGTCAAGGAGCCCGGCCAGGTATTCCCTGCCCCGCCCCTCGCCGGCAAACGGGTCTCCCTCGAAGTCCAGGTAGAGGTCGCCCGGGTCCGGCTCGGGCAACCGCGCCAGTCCCTGCCCCGAGCGGTGTGCGAGCAACTCGTACCGCGCCGTTCCGCCCTCGCGCTCGGCCACCTGGAGCCGCGCCTGGTGGCGCAACCGGGCGAAGGTCGCCGGGCCGATCCCGGCGACGCCGCCTGCCTGCCAGCCGGCGAGTTCGGCGACGGTACGAATCCCCTCGTCCCGCAACAGCGCACGCTGGGCATTGGACAAGCCGGCCACCAGCGACAGGTCGTCGCTCGCCTCCCAGTGCGCGTCGCACCCGGCACGCCACCGGCAGCCGTTGCAGTGCGCCACCGGGATGGCCTCCGGCGGGTCGCCGCCGGGCACCGCGAACGGCAGGACCGAAGCGCCGTCCCCCGGGAGCGCCGTCTCGAACCCGTTGTCCGCCAGGAATTCCCGCAGCCGATCCGCCGCGCGCTCCGCGTATGCCTCCACGTCCTCCAGCCGCCATGGGCGCTCCTGCCCGTCACCGGTCACGACGGCGATCCGCGGCTCGACGCCCTGCACCCTCGCCAGCCGCCGGGCGTACGTCGCCAGCTGCAGCAGCGCCGATGCCGACGCGTGCCGCGCCAGCTTGGTGTCGACCAGGTCGTACGCGAATTCCCCGAAGACGCTGCGGACCCCGTCCCGGCGGACCAGGAAGTCGGCGAACCCCAGCCACGTGCCGTCGAAGAAGGCTCCCTGGTAGACCACGTCCACCCCGGAGCGCATCGCGGCGGTCGTGGCCGCCTCCAGGGCGGCGGGGTCGTCGGCGTCGGGGCCGCCGCGCGCCCCCGTGATCTGCGCGATCGTGCGGCCCTGCGCGGCGAGGCCCTCTCGATAGGCCCGCTCGTGCGCCAGGCCCCGCGCCGCGATCAGCGCGAGCTGCTCGTCCACGCCCGCGTCGGGGCGCGCGCGCATCCCCTGGGCCACCTGGGCGTCGAGCGCGGTGGCCCGCGGGCAGGCCAGGAAGGTGTTCAGGTCCGTGGGACTGAGCACCAGGGCGCCATCGCGGGATTGCACGTCGCCATTCTCGCCGCCGCCACTGACAGGCCCGTCGAACCGCCCTCGCCTGGCGTGTTTCTCACCCCCCCGTGCCCCCGCCGCTACCCGCCCGTGGGCGGAAACCGTACGCCGCCACCTGGGCAAACGCATACCCCTCCCGCCCGTGGGCGGCACACG
>CAKUSI010000312.1 GCA_934678955.1 uncultured Austwickia sp.
CACGAATCCGTTGACGATGATGCAGACGTCCACGTCGTCGGCGCAGGTGTTGACGGTCGTCGCCGCCAGGAACCCGCGCTGGCCCGGGGGCCCGCGGTGAGCGCTCCCGCCGGGCGCGACCGGTTCAGGGTGGTCGCGATCATCATCGGCGCCGTCGCCATCATCTCGATGCTCGGCGGCCTGCTCCTGATCGCTGCCGCGTTCTTCGTGGTGCGCTGAGCCCCGGGACCCTCGAGGACGAGACAGTCCGGCCCGTACAGCGTGCGCGGTCGATCATGGTGCCTCGTCACCTGCGTCCTCGTGGACGAAGCTCACCGACGACGTCGGCGACGCCGCTGATTCAGGTCGGATCTCCGCCACGACGCGCCCAGCCCCACCAGGAAGAGGCCGACGATCGCGGGGGCGATCGCCCACAGCCACCCGCTGCCCAGGCCGTCCTTCACCGTGATGAGCCACGCCAGCGCCAGACCCCCCACGACGCTGGTCACCACCGTGATCAGCCACAGGCCGACGACGGAGACCACCACGCCGGCGATCAGGCGCCTGGGGGCATGGAAGAGGCGCAACGCCGTCCGGGTCTCCCGGAACGCGGCGATCACCATGCGTCCACCCGCCCAGTGGAGCAGGGCCACCAGCGCGGCAGCCGCCAGGCCCACCACCACCAGCAGTGGGGTGCGCTGCGTCGCCCCGGCCGCCTCGACCTCCACCAACTCGGCCCCGGGCGCCTGACGCAGGATCATGCCCCTGACCGCCGCCTTCTCGGGCACGGACAGTGCCCCAAAATCAGTGAAGACGAGTTGGCGCAGCTCACTGGGGGTTATGCCCAGTTCCGCGATCAAGGGAGACCCTCCCCCGATCACCAGGCCGGCCAACGGCTGGACCAGCGCGTCATCACGCTGGACGCCGTGGACGACGCGAATGGTGCTCGCACTCCCTCCGTCGCGAGCGAAGGTGACCACGTGGGCTGTCCCGTTCTCCTCCATCTCGGGGGCCGCCCAGACCGCCGTGTCGAGCTCGCCCTCCCCCAGGACGACATAGCCGACCATGGGATCGGTTCCGCACACCTCCATCGCCTCGAACGGATCGGCGAGACGGTGCTCCAACGCGCACCGTGCGGTGGCGGGGTCGGCCACCCGGAAGTCGTGCGAAGACTCGAGCGGGAGCGAATACGCGCTCGGCGGCCTGCCCCCGAGCGAGACGTAGAACTCACCGATCAGGTCGGCTTGGGCGGCGGGGATGGCGTCAACCGCCAGGCTGCCGGGAGGTAGTGTCGCTGACTCCCTGGATGCCATCGTTCGGGCGTCATGCACCACGCGCGCGGTGAAGGTGACCATCGCAGTGAGCACCATCGCCGAGGTCAGCGCGACGACCAGTGCCACCACCGCACCGGGTCTCGTGGCCGCGCGCACGGCCGGGCCCATCTGCCATCGTCGCAGGAGACCCCCCAGGGCCCAGGGTGCCGCCACGGTGGTGAGGAACCCCACCACCAGCGGCAGCTCTGGGGGAACCCAGCGTTGCACCGCCAAGGCCACGAGCACGGCCGTGGCAGCGAGGCCAACCCCGATCGTCGTCGCAGCGGTCACCCACGCATCCGGTGGAAGCACCATGAGTCTTGCGCGCACGTCACGGCGGTTGACGTGGCCGACACCCCACGCCATCGCCGACGAAATCGCCACCACCGCCACCACAGAGAACAGCAATTCGGCCCCTGGCCACGAGACTGTCAGCCAGTCCTGCGCGAAGACGCGTGACCACCGCGATCGTCCGACCCACAGGAACCCCGTCGCGAGCACCATCCCCGTCAGCACTGCGCCGACGAGGGGGACGCCCGACAACAGGAGCACGAAGGCGCGGCGTCGGGATCGCGTGAGACCCGCCGACTTGAGGGACGCCAGGGTGGGCCCGAGCGTGCGAATGAGCGAACTGATGCCCATCAGGGTCACGATCAGCAGGCTGAGGCCGAGCCCGGTGATGCTGGCAGTACCGTAGGCGAACCGCGTCGAGGTCGCCTCATCGGCAGCCCGCTCCTGCAGGGACGCGACTCGGGCATAGGTGAACTGGTTCTGTTCGAACCAGGGGATTGACGTCGAGTCGGCGAAGGGGTCCCACTCGATGACGAACGCGCTGATGATCTCGGGGGCGACCTCGTCGACCAGGAGGTAGACCTGCTGGGCCTCGCGCGCTGCCGGGTCCTGGACGACCCCCACGACGGTCACGGATCGCGTGTCATCGCCGGGTGTCGTGAACTCCACCGGATCCCCGAGCTCCAGCCCAAGGCCCTCGGCCACGGACCGCGTCACAAGCATCTGGCCGGGCTTCACCGGTCGCTCACCCTCGACGAGATGCCCCAGCTCGAGGGATGCGTCGTCATGGACGCGGGCCTCGGCGGTCACCGCGCGCCCGTTCGCCACCAGTGACACCGACCGGTCGGAAACCGCATGCCAGTCCTGCCGATCGGCACCCCATTCGGCCGCATCGCGCACCGTGGGTTGAGCCACGTGCCCGGCTCCACCGAAGTGGGCGGCCACGCTGCTGGCGGCCGCACCGCGGATCGAGGCGCGCGTCACCCCCGCACCCCCCAACAAGGCGGCGATCAGGAGGACCGTGACCACCAAGGGGACCAGCTCACGCGCGTGGTGGAGGCCCGCGCGACGTGCGAGGGAAGGGGTGCTGGCGATGCTTCTCATCGCACGCGACAGACGGTTCCGGAGTGCACCTCGACGACAGCGTCCGCCTGCTGAACGACGGCCTCGTCATGGGTGGCCACCACGATGGCGCGTTGGCCAGCCCAGGCCACCTCATGGAGCACGTGCGCGATCTCGGCACTGGTCGCAGCGTCCAGCGATCCCGTGGGTTCATCCGGCATCAGGACGGAGGCGCTCACCGACAGGGCCCTGGCCAGGGCCAGCCGCTGTTGCTGCCCCCCGGACAGCTGTCCGGGTCGGCGTCCGGCCAGCCCCGCCAAGCCCACCAGGGCCAGGAGCTCGCCCACATCAGGAACCGGTTGGCGACGGATCTCGGCTGCCAGCCGAATGTTCTCCTCGGCGGTCAGGAAGGGCACGAGTTGGAAGTCCTGCGGGATGTAGATGGCACGCGGGTGGCCCTCACCGGCGTCGCGGCAGTCGAACGATTCCTCCCCGATCCGGACCGTCCCGGCATCGGCCGCCTGCAGCCCGCTCAGAACACGCAACAACGAAGACTTGCCCGACCCGCTCGGACCCACCAGTGCAGTGACCCCGATCTTGGCATCGAATGAAACCTCGTCAAGAACGACCAATTGACCATCCCCGTCGGGATAGGTCAACGTAATCTCGCGTGAGAAAAGCACGCGATTGCTCACCTGCCTATCTAGATCTACCCATCTAACGGTCCCCGAAAGGGTGGGCCAACATTGTCAGTTGGCCCACGCTTTCGGCTTTGCCTCAGACCGCTCGGACGGTGTAGTAGGCACCGCGCGTCAACGTTGACGCGCTCGTCTGGTAGGTGTAGTTGGTCCGCGTGAACCAAATGGTGTGGTAGTCGAAGTCGGCGATGCGGTCAAGGCTCACTCGAGCCTTGCGGTTCGCATCGATGGAGGAGCAACGGCCCTTGGCCGCGTGACTGTCGGGCAACCACCCTCGGTCGTCCACCAGGACGCGCCATGCGGAGCAGGAGCTTGCGGCCTCTGCTGTCGGGGCGGTTGCAAGGAAACCACCGGCGACGATGGACACTGCTGCGACACAGCTAGCCGCAGATTTCACGATTCGTTGCATTATTGTCTCTCTTCTAGGGGGATCAGGCAAGCGTCACACTAGAGCCATCAGAGGGACTTGTCTACACCCAGTTTCTAGCTTTTGATGGCTCTTCACAATGCAGGGTGTAGGCGGGGTCTGAAGCCGCCGGTTTCGAGGAGGCTGCGGGCGATGTAGTGGGTGAGGTTCCGGAACCCTAGGGCGGAACCTCGGAGGTGTTCGAGGCGGCCATTGAGTGCTTCGGTAGGGCCGTTCGAGGTGCCGGGCCGGTCGAAGTAGGCCAGTACGTCGGCGGCCGGCTTCTTCAACGTGCGCCCCAGGGTGATGACCTCCCGCAGGACGCCGGGGACCCCGCTGCTGACGCTGGCGATGAAGGCCTCCAGGCGGGCGCGGCCGGTGGCACGGTCGGGTTCGCGGTAGGCGGCGATCAACTGCTGATAGACCCCGTAGGTGGCCTCGAGCTGCACGTGCTCATCGCCGGCGAACAAGGCGTCGATCTTCGCCTGTTGTCGTGGGGTGAGCAGGTCGGCGCCGGTGTGCAGGGTGCGCCGCGCCCGGTACAGGGGGTCCTGGGCGCGGCCCCGGTGGCCGTGGAGTTCCTGCTGGACGCGGCGCCGGCACTGGTCGAGGGCGTCCCCGGCCAACCGGACGACGTGGAACGGATCCATGACGGCGGTGGCGTCAGGCAACTCCTCGGTGGTGGCGGTTTTGAAGCCGGTGAACCCGTCCATGGCGACCACCTCCACGGCGGAGCGCCATTCCTGGGGTCGGCTGGCGAGCCACGTCTTGAACGCCTGCTTGGAGCGGCCCTCCACCATCCAGCAGGCGGGCCGGGCCGGTGTCATCCCTGATGGGAGTGAGGTCGATGATCACGGTGACGTACTTGTCGCCGTGGCGGGTGTGTCGCCA
>CAKUSI010000313.1 GCA_934678955.1 uncultured Austwickia sp.
CGCCGGGCGCACGCCGTTCACCGGGACCTGGCCGAGGCGATCCTCGCCCGCGATCCGGGGCGCGTCCAGGCGGCCCTGGAGGCGCACACGATGGACAGCGCCCGCGAGTTGGTCGAGATCCTCACCGCCGACACCCGGGTGGACGTCGGCTGAGCGATCAGTCATCCCGGGCTCGACCCGGGATCCCGTCGTCCTACCGGGCGGCGAGCAGGAGGGAGGGCGGCCTGGGTCTGCGCTGAGCGCTCGGAGACGCCGCGACCGAATGACCGTTTCGATCTGGTCGAGTCGGTGGATCAGGGTGTTGCGATGAAGGTGCAGGAGCTCCGCGGCCGGGGCGATCCGCATCCTCGTGTTCGGCATCCGGTTGACCGGCTCCGAGGCCGCCGACTTGACGGATCCCGGTGGGGTCGGGAGCCGGAGAACGGATCCCGACCCCACCGGCGTCACCACTAGGGTGGATGGCATGGCTACCCGTGGACCGTACGCGAAGGGCACCCTCAAGCGGCAAGAAATCCTGAGAGTGGCGCTCGAGGCCGTCGCGCAGCACGGATACCGGCGCACCTACATCAGTGAGATCGCCGAGCGGGTCGGCCTGACCCAGGCCGGCCTGATCCATCACTTCCGCACCCGCGAGCAGCTCTACCAGGAGATCATCCGCACGCGCGACGAGCACGACCGCGACACCTTCGCCAACGCCCCGCGCGGCCTGGAGGGCTACTTCGCCGTGATCGAGCACAACCAGCACGTGCCGGGGCTGGTGCAGCTCTACGCCGAGTTCTCGGCGGAGGCCTCCCACCCCGACCATCCCGCGCACGCCTTCTTCCGCGAGCGCTACGCCTACCTGCGCGAGGCGCTGGTGCGCGACATCGAGCTGGCCAGGGCCGACGGCGAGTTCGGCGACGGAGTCGATCCCGAGACCGCGGCCGAGCTGCTGATCTCGTCCGCGGACGGGCTGCAGCTGCAGTGGCTCATCGATCGCCGCATCGACATGGTGGCCCGGCTGCGCGAGCTCTGGCGTGGCCTCTGCGCGGCCTCCATGGCCGGCGGCGGGACCGGCCCGAACGGCGCCGCCCGGCCGTCCGCGAATGCTGAAGTAATTTAGGTTTTGGATGTCTCTCTGACAGACTGAACGGGTGACTGACCCCACACGCCGCTATCTCAATCGCAAGCTCGCGATCCGCACCCGCGTGCGGGATCTCCTCGGCCGGATGACGGTCGAGGAGAAGGTCGGGCAGATGATGCAGCTCGACGCCCGGGACGACCTGGACGATCAGGTCCTGCGGCAGCACGTCGGTTCGATCCTGCACACCTCGCCCGAGCGGGTGCTGCGGGCGCATGAGCTCACCACCCAGACCCGGTTGGGGATTCCGCTGCTCGTCGGCGAGGACTGCATCCACGGCCACTCCTTCTGGGAGGGGGCCACGATCTACCCGACCCAGCTCGGCATGGCGTCCTCGTGGGACCCCGCGCTCGTCGAGCGGGTGGCGCGCGCGACCGCGGTCGAGGTGGCCGCCACGGGCATCCACTGGACGTTCTCGCCGGTGCTGTGCATCGCCCGCGACCTGCGCTGGGGGCGGGTGAACGAGACCTTCGGCGAGGATCCGCTGCTGATCGGCGAGCTCGCTTCGGCGATGGTGCGCGGCTACCAGGGCGAGGGCCTGACCGACCCCACCGCGATCCTGGCGACCGCCAAGCACTTCGCCGGCTACTCCGAGACCCAGGGCGGGCGGGATGCGTCCGAGGCCGACATCTCGCAGCGCAAGCTGCGCTCCTGGTTCCTGCCGCCGTTCGAGCGGGTGGCCCGCGAGGGCTGCCGCACCTTCATGCTCGGCTACCAGACCATCGACGGCGTCCCGATCACGATCAACGACTGGGTGCTCAGCGACGTGCTGCGCGGCGAGTGGGGCTACACCGGAACGCTGATCACCGACTGGGACAACGTGGGCCGGATGGTCTGGGAACAGAAGGTGCAGCCCGACTACGCGCACGCCGCGGCCGCCGCGGTGAAGGCGGGCAACGACATGGTGATGACCACGCCGGGCTTCTTCGACGGCGCGCTGGCCGCGATCGAGACCGGGCTGCTGGCAGAGCAGGACCTCGACGCCGCGGTCGCCCGCATCCTCACGGTGAAGTTCGAGCTCGGGCTGTTCGAGGACCCGCGCCGTCCCGACGTCGAGCGGATCGAGTCCACGGTCGGCACGGCCGAGCATCGCGCGCTCAACCTCGAGGTGGCGCGCCGCTCCCTGGTGCTGCTCCGCAACCAGGGCATGCTCCCGCTGGACGGCGGGCTGACCGCCGGCGACGACGGACGTGCCGTCGCGACCGGCCGGGCGCCGCTGCGGATCGCGGTGGTGGGCCCGCTCGCGGACGACGCGCAGACGCAGTTGGGCGACTGGGCGGGCGGATCCGGCCAGGCCGGCTGGCTGGACGGGCAGCCCCGCGACATGATCACCACGGTGCTCGACGGGCTCCAGGCGTACACGCCTCGGGGTTGGCAGATCACCCACGCGCTGGGCGCCGACATCCTGAGCCCCGACTCCGAGGTGACCTGGGGGTTCCACCCCGATGGCCAGCCCCAGGCGCCGATCGTGATCCCGGCGGAACCGGACGAGGCGCTGATCGCGGACGCGGTCGCCGACGCCCGGCGCGCGGATGTCACCGTCGCGGTGGTCGGCGACCGCATCGAGCTCGTCGGCGAAGGGCGCTCCACCGCGACGCTGGAACTCTTCGGTGCGCAGCGGGCGCTGCTCGAGGCGCTCGCCGCGACCGGCACGCCGCTGATCGTCGTCGTGATCGCGTCCAAGCCGCTGGTGCTGCCGCCCTCGGTGACCGAGGCCGCCGCCGTCATCTGGGCGGCGAACCCCGGCATGGAGGGCGGCCGGGCGATCGCCGAGCTGTTGCTCGGCCTCATCGAACCCAGCGGCCGGCTGCCGATCTCGTTCGCCCGGCACGTCGGGCAGCAGCCGACCTACTACAACCAGATCCGCGGCCAGCACGGCGATCGCTACGCCGACCTGACCCAGGAGCCGGCCTACGTCTTCGGTGAGGGCCTGTCGTACTCGCGCGTGGAGTACCACTGGCTGGAGATCGACGGCGACTGGGTGACCCCGGACGACACGCTCCGTTTCTCGCTGTGGCTGCACAACGTCGGCGATCGGCCGGTCCGCGAGACCGTGCAGGTCTACGTGAGCGACCTGGTCACCTCGGTGAGCTGGGCCGACCAGGAGCTCAAGGCGTTCCAGCAAGTCGACCTCGCCCCGGGGGCGGAGGTCCAGGTGAGGTTCGAGCTTCCGGTCGCCGAGTGCACGATCGTCGACGCCGCCGGACGCCGGGTGGTCGAGCCGGGCGACTTCGAGTTGCGCGTCGGTCCGTCCAGCCGGGCCGCGAGCCAGCTGAAGGCGGGCTTCGTGGTCGAGGAGCCGAAGGCCTGAGCGCCGGCTCGATGCCGAAATCCGCGGTCGCCTCGCACGAGGCGGCCGCGGACTGCTTCGCCGACCTTTTCGCTTGCTCGGCCCTCGGCCGGTGGGGCTATTCGGAGCGCAACAACGCCGCGGCGTTCGCCGTCACCAGCTCCCGCCAGGGCCCGTGCGCCTCGTGCCGCCAGCCGTCGTCCAGCGAGGCGATCTGGGCCGCGACCGCCGGCGGCGGCGTCCAGCAGTAGTCGCTGCCGTAGAGCAGGTGGTCGGTGCCGACCATCGCGATCAGGGCCTCCGCGTGCCTGGGCATCGGGGTGCCGGCGAGGTCGAACCAGAGCCGGCTCAGGCCGTCGTCGATCGTCGCGCCGTCGCCGCCGGTGCCGATGGCCTGGGCGAACAGCGTGAGCCGGTCCACGACCAACGGCAGGAACGCCCCGCAGTGCGTGACGATCATCCGCAGGGACGGATACCGCGACGGGGTGCCGTCGATCAGCAGCGCGGCGGCGGTGCGGGTGGTGTCGACCAGGAATTCCAGCATCGGCCGCGGGGCGCCCAGGGCGGTGCGTTCCCAGCCGGGCGGTGAGGTGGGGTGCACGAACATGACGGCGGCGCGCCGATCGAGCTCGGCGAGGACCGGCTCGAACGTCGATTCGCTGAGGTAGTGCCCGTGGGCGTTCGTCTCGACCACGACCCCCGCCGCGCCGAGCTCGTCCAGCCCGCGGGCGAGTTCGTCCAGGGACGCATCGACGGCCGGCAGCGGCAGGGCCGCGAAGAACTGGAACCGGTCGGGCCATCGCGTACAGGTCTCCCTGGCGAAGTCGTTGACCCGGCGGGCCAGTGCCGCCGCGGCGGCGTCGTCGCCGAAGTGCACCCCGGGCGACGAGATCGACAGCACGGCCCGTTCGATGCCGTGCGCGTCCATCAGCCGCAGATGGTCCTCGGGCGTCCATTCGGGCCAGCGCGGCATCCCATCGGGCAGGGCGTGCCCGGCCGCGATCGCCGCCTCGGCGTACCAGGGCGTGACGAAGTGGGCATGGACGTCCACCACCGGCCGCCTGTCGTCGTGTGGCATGAGGACCTCGCCTTCGGTCAGCACGATTCGATTCACGAACCGATCTAGGTTTTCGACGCCCATCGTCCCACACCGGACCTCCCCGTAGACCCCTGCCTAACTATCTCTGCCCTCCCGTCGACGGGAGGGCAGAGATAGTTAGG
>CAKUSI010000314.1 GCA_934678955.1 uncultured Austwickia sp.
GCCGAATCCTGTACGGGATGAGCGAGCTGGGCCTGCGCCCGGACCGCCCCCACGTCAAGTGCAGCCGGATCGTCGGCGAGGTGATGGGCAAGTACCACCCGCACGGCGATACGGCGATCTACGACGCGCTCGTACGCCTGGCTCAGCCGTGGACCATGCGGCTCCCCCTGGTGGACGGGCACGGCAACTTCGGGTCGCTGGACGACGGGCCCGCCGCCAGCCGGTATACCGAGGCCCGCCTCGCGCCCGCGGCGCTGCTGATGACCAGGGGGCTCGACGAAGACACCGTCGCGATGGTCCCCAACTACGACGAGCAGTTCACCCAGCCCGAGGTTCTGCCCGCCGCGTTTCCGAACCTGCTGGTCAACGGCGCCTCCGGCATCGCGGTCGGAATGGCCACCAACATGCCGCCGCACAACCTCGTCGAGGTGATCGCGGCCGCCCGCCACCTGATCGCCCACCCCGAGGCCACCCTGGAAGAGCTCATGCGCTTCGTCCCCGGCCCCGACCTGCCCGGCGGGGGGCGGATCGTCGGGTTGGAGGGGATCCGAGAGGCGTACGAGACCGGGCGCGGCACGTTCCGTACGCGCGCCACCGCCCGCGTCGAGAGCCTGACCCCCCGGCGCAAGAGCATCGTCGTGACCGAGTTGCCCTACTTGGTCGGCGTGGAGAAGGTGCGCGAGAAGATCAAGGACCTCGTGCAGTCCAAGAAGCTGGCCGGGATCGCGGACTTCGCCGACCTCACCGACCTCAAGCACGGGTTGCGCCTGGTCATCGACGTGAAGAACGGGTTCCACCCGGAGGCGGTCCTGGAGCAGCTCTACAAGCTGACGCCGATGGAGGACAGCTTCGGCATCAACAACGTGGCGCTGGTCGACGGGCAGCCCCGCACGCTGGGCCTGCGGGAGATGCTGAGCGTCTACGTCGATTTCCGCACCGACGTCGTCCGCCGCCGCACGGCCCATCGGCTGGCCCGCCGTGAGGAACGCCTCCACCTGGTCGTCGGCCTGCTCATCGCGATCCTCAACATCGACGAGGTCATCCGGATCATCCGCGGCAGCGAGAACGCGGCCCTCGCCCGGGACGCGTTGATCGAGGCGTTCGCGCTCTCGGAGGCTCAGGCCGCATACATCCTTGACCTGCAGCTGCGGCGGCTGACCAAGTTCTCCCGGCTCGAGCTGGAGGAGGAGCAGGCGTCGCTGCAGGCCGCCATCGAGGAGCTGCGGGCGATCCTGGCCGATCGCGTCCGGCTGCTCGCGCTGGTGTCCGACGAGCTGGCCGAGGTGGCCGCCGCGCACGGCACGCCGCGACGGACCGTACTCCTCGAGGCGAGCGGCGCCGCGCAGACCACCGCCACCCCCCTGGAGGTCGCCGACGACCCGTGCTGGGTGCTGCTGAGCTCGACCCACGTGGTCGCGCGGACGACCGGCGCGGATCCGCTCTCGGACAGCGGGGGCCGCTCGGCCCACGACGCGGTGATCTCCCGGATCCGCGCGACCGCGCGTGGGGAGGTCGGCGTGGTGACCAGCGCCGGACGGGTACTGCGGCTCTCGGTCCTGGAGCTGCCCACGCTACCGCCGACCCACGACGCGCCCGCGCTCGCGGGCGGGGCCCCGCTCAGCGCGTTCCTGACCCTGGCCCCCGGCGAGACGCCGCTGGCGCTGCTGTCGCTCGCCGAGGACTCCCCGGGGCTCGCCCTGGGGACTGCGGCGGGCGTGGTCAAGCGGGTCACGACGGATTACCCCGGCGGCCGCGCGGAGTGGGAGGCGATCACGCTCAAGGACGGCGATCGCGTCGTGGGTGCGGTCGAACTGCGCACGGGCGAGGAGCACCTGGTGTTCGTGACCGCGCAGGCGCAGCTGCTGCACTTCCCGGCCGGGGTGGTGCGCCCGCAAGGCCGGGCCGCGGGCGGGATGGCCGGGATCAAGCTCGGCGCGGGGGACGAGGCTCTCTGGTTCGGCGCCGTCGATCCGGACGACCCGGCGGGCGTGGTGGTGACCGTCGCCGGGGCTGGTGGCGCGTCGCCGGGCAGCGAGGCGGGGACCGTGAAGGTCGCCCCGTTCTCCGAGTACCCGCCGAAGGGCCGCGCGACCGGCGGCGTGCGCTGCCACCGGTTCCTGCGGGGAGAGTCCCGCCTGCTGCTCGGCTGGGCCGGCGCCGCTCCCCCGCGTGCTGCGGGCGCGGGGGGGATCCCGGTCGCGCTGCCTTCGCCGACCGGCAAGCGCGACGGCTCGGGGACCCCCGCGGCCGCGCCGATCGTGGCGGTGGCGCCCGCGTACGGTCCGGGCGGTGGGTCTGCACCCGACGATCCCGCTCCCGGTGAACCGTCGCCGAGCGGCTCGACACCTCCCGGCCCTACACCTGACGACCCGACGCCCGACGACGAGAGGCTCAGCACCCCAGCAGCGCCGAGCACCCCAGCAGCGCCGAGCACCCCAGCAGCGCCGAGCACCCCAGCAGCGCCGAGCGACCCGACGCCCAGCACCCCGGCAGCTCCGAGCGACCCGATGCCGGCCAGCCCCCATCCGGCGTCGTCCGGCTCACGGTCGGGGCGCCGAGGGGCCGGCAGGGGATCCGCACGAGCGGCGGGGCCCGTACCAGGCCTGGCCACGGGGGACTCGCTGTTCGACCTGGACGAGCCGACGCGCGAAGTGCGACCGCGACCGGCCGTGGACCGCAGCGACTACGACCCCGACGACTTCGGCGACGCGGTGCAGGTCAGCAAGGAGTAGGCGATCCTGCCGCAGCGTTGCGGGCGGGCCCTCATCCCTGCGGGTGAACTCCCATGCGAGCAAGGTCCCAGGGCCACCGAACACTCTCCGCAGCGGCCGGACTCCCCGTAGGGACAAGAACCCAGGGCCACCGGGACTCTCCCCGTCTCCACCTGACTCTCCCCGCCGCGGGTGGACCCCGCGAAGAGGCCACGCTTTCTAGGCGGCCGGACCCTCACCATCCTGGGTGAGCTCTCATCGCTGCGGGTGAGCCCTTGTCCAGACAGGTGCTCACCCGGCCCCACGAGAGTTCAGTCGTCTGGAAGAGGGGCCAGCCACCGCTGGGACCGGGCCCACACTGGGGGTTGAGTCGAACCCGCATGTGTTCAGTCGATCTCAGGAGGGTTCACCACCTGCCGCGGCCGACCGTGACAGACCCCGGGTGGCCTCCAGCCACGTGGTGCCGACGCCGCCAGCCCACCCACCGATGAGAAGCGTGTCGGCAGGTCGTCGTACGCCCGCCCTCCGACGGTAGCGGCCCCCTCAGCTCTCGACCCAGTCGAACGTGCGCGTGACCGCCTTCTTCCAGGTGCCGAGCAGCTCGGCCCGCAGGGCCTCGTCCATGGCCGGCTCCCAGCGGCGGTCCGGTGCCCAGTTGCCGGCCACCTCCTCGGGCCCGGACCAGAAGCCGACGGCGATCCCCGCCGCGTACGCCGCCCCCAGCGCCGTGGTCTCGGCGACCTTCGGGCGCACCACGGGCACGCCGAGCATGTCCGCCTGGAACTGCATCAGCAGGTCGTTGCCCGTCATCCCGCCGTCCACCTTCAGCTCGGGCAGGTCGAGGGCCAGCCCGGCCGCCTGGGCGTCGGCGATCATCGCCTCCATCACCTCGCAGGTCTGGTAGGCCGTCGACTCCAGCACCGCGCGCGCCAGGTGCGCCTTGGTCACATACCGGGTCAGCCCGACGATCGCCCCGCGGGCGTCGGGTCGCCAGTAGGGGGCGAACAGGCCGGAGAACGCGGGGACGATGTATGCGCCTCCGTTGTCGGCGACGCTCGCGGCCAGGGGCTCGATATCGGGAGCCTCCTTGATGAGGCCGAGGTTGTCGCGAATCCACTGGACCAGCGAACCGGTCACGGCGATCGACCCCTCCAGCGCGTAGACCGCAGGCGCCTCTCCCAGCCGATAACACACCGTGGTCAGCAGCCCGTTCTCACTGGCGACCGGCTCCGTGCCCGTGTTGAGCAGCATGAAGTTGCCGGTGCCGTAGGTGTTCTTCGCCATGCCGGGTGCGAAGCACGCCTGGCCGAACGTCGCCGCCTGCTGGTCGCCGAGGATCCCCGCGATCGGGGTGTCGATGAGCAGCCCGGTACGCCGGCCGCGGCCGAAGACCTCGGACGAGCTGCGGATGGCGGGCAGCATCGCGGTCGGGATGCCCATGTCCGCGCAGATGCCCTCGTCCCAGGCGAGCGTGCCCAGATCCATCAGCATCGTGCGGGACGCGTTGGTCACGTCGGTGGCGTGCACGCCGCCGTCGACGCCTCCCGTGATGTTCCAGAGCAGCCAGCTGTCGGTCGTGCCGAACGCCAGCTCCCCGGCCTCCGCGCGCTCGCGGGCCCCCGACACGTGGTCGAGGATCCAGGCGACCTTGGGGCCCGAGAAGTACGTGGCCAGCGGGAGCCCGCAGACCTCCTTGTAACGGTCCGGGCCCGCGTCGCCCGCCAGCTCGTCGCAGATCCGCTGGGTGCGGGTGTCCTGCCAGACGATGGCCGGGTGGACGGGTTCCCCGGTCGTCTTGTCCCAGACGACCGCGGTCTCGCGCTGGTTCGTGATGCCGACGGCGGCCAGGGCGCGGGTGTTGATCTCGGCGCGGGCCAGCGCCTGGGCCACGGTCTCGCGGACGTTGGCCCAGATCTCGAG
>CAKUSI010000315.1 GCA_934678955.1 uncultured Austwickia sp.
GTGTGATCAGGATTCCACGCAAAGGCTCCTCACTCAGAACCATCGGCATGCGCTCAAGGCTAGGCTGCCGCCATGACCGATGCCGCCTCCGCTGCCCCCGACCTGCACACCACCGCCGGCAAGCTCGAGGACTTCCGTCGCCGCAACGACGAATTGCTGCACGCCGGATCCGCGCGGGCCGTGGAGAAGCAGCACGCCAAGGGCAAGAAGACCGCGCGCGAGCGGATCGAACAACTGCTCGACGAGGGAAGCTTCGTGGAGCTCGACGGCCTCGCCCGGCACCGGTCCAACAACTTCGGGCAGGAACGAAACAGGCCGTACGGCGACGGCGTGGTGACCGGCTACGGCACGGTCGACCACCGCCCGGTCTGCGTGTTCGCGCAGGACTTCACCGTGTTCGGCGGGTCCCTCGGCGAGGTCTTCGGCGAGAAGATCGTCAAGGTCATGGATCTGGCGATGAAGATCGGCTGCCCGGTCGTCGGCATCAACGACTCCGGCGGCGCCCGCATCCAGGAGGGGGTCGTCTCGCTCGGCCTCTACGGCGAGATCTTCCGCCGCAACGTCCACGCGTCGGGCGTCATCCCGCAGATCTCGCTCATCATGGGCCCCTGCGCGGGCGGCGCGGTCTACTCCCCCGCGATCACCGACTTCACGGTCATGGTGGAGAAGACCTCCCACATGTTCATCACGGGCCCGGACGTCATCAAGACGGTCACCGGAGAGGACGTCGAGTTCGAGGACCTGGGTGGCGCTCAGGCCCACAACACGAAGTCCGGCGTGGCGCACTACGCGGCCTCGGACGAGGACGACGCGATCGAGTATGTGCGGGAACTGCTCAGCTACCTGCCGCAGAACAACCTCGAAGAGACCGTCGTCTTCGACTTCGACGACGTCCCCGAGAAGACCGACGACGACGAGGCGCTCAACACCTTCATCCCCGACTCGGCCAACATGCCCTACGACATGCACACGATCATCGAGACCGTGCTCGACGACGGCGTGTTCACCGAGGTCCAGGCGCTCTTCGCGCCCAACATCCTCACGGGCTTCGGCCGCGTCGAGGGTCGCAGCGTCGGCGTGGTCGCCAACCAGCCGATGCAGTTCGCCGGCACGCTCGACATCGACGCCTCGGAGAAGGCGGCCCGCTTCGTCCGCACGTGCGACGCCTTCCACATCCCCGTGATCACGTTCGTCGACGTGCCGGGCTTCCTGCCGGGGACCGACCAGGAGTGGAACGGCATCATCCGGCGCGGCGCCAAGCTGATCTACGCCTACGCGGAGGCGACGGTGCCGCTCGTCACGATCATCACGCGCAAGGCGTACGGAGGCGCGTACGACGTCATGGGCTCCAAGCACCTCGGCGCGGACATCAACCTGGCCTGGCCGACCGCGCAGATCGCGGTGATGGGCGCGCAGGGAGCGGTCAACATCCTCTACCGCAAGCAGCTCGCCGAGGCCCAGGCCGCGGGGCGCGACGTCAACGAGGCGCGCGCGGAGTTCGTCGAGCAGTACGAGATGACGCTGGCGAACCCGTACATCGCCGCCGAGCGCGGCTACGTGGACGCGGTCATCGAGCCCGCCGAGACGCGGGTGCAGATCATCAAGGCGCTGCGCGCCCTCCGGAGCAAGCAGGAGAAGCTGCCGCCGAAGAAGCACGGCAACATCCCGCTCTGACGTGGTCGGCACGCTGCACTCCCCCGAGCGCAGCGTGCCGCTCGCCAGCACACCCGTCGACCCTTCCCCGAGGAGTCCCGCAGTGAGCAGCAAACCCGAGCCCGAGGGGACGCCCCCGCCGGTCCTGCGCGTGGAGCGTGGGACGGCGACCGTCGAGGATGTGGCCGCCCTGGCCGTACTGTTCGCGGCGCTCAGCGGGTCCGACGATGCGGCTCCGACGTCGCGCCGCCGGGCCGGGTGGAGCAGCCGACGCCGCACCTTCAACATCGGTGCCGTGCGCGGCGCCGGCTGGGGCGGCGGATTCTGAAGGGTCGCGGCGCCCTGAGGTAGGTTCGGGCGCGTGAGCATCGACGGATCCCGGCAGCGCACAGCGATCGACGCGATTGCTGACGATTACGTCGATCGCGTGGTGGCGCTCAGCCCGCTCACCGCCACTTCGATCGGCGTTCCGGGCGCGCACGACGCCTACGACGATTTCACGCCCGACGGGTGGCTGCGCGCCTCGGAGCTCCGCCGCGACACCCTGGCGAGGCTGGCCGATGCGCCCTGCGAGGACGCGGTCGACGTGGTCACCCTGGACGCGATGCGGGAACGCCTCGGGCTCGCCGAGGAGATCCACGAGGCCGGCCTGGACCTCGCCGACCTCAACAACCTGGCCAGCCCCCTGCAATCCGTCCGGGACATCCTCGACCTCATGCCGACGGACACACCCGACGACGTCGCGGTGCTCGCCCGGCGCCTGTCGAACATCCCGCAGGCCCTGGCGGGATGGCATGTCTCGCTCGTGGAAGCCGCCGCCCGCGGGCGGCGCGCCCCCCGGCGCCAGGTCCTCGCCTGCGTGGCGCAGGCGCGCGAGCTCGCCTCGGAGGAGGGGTACTTCGCCGGGCTGGAGTCATTGGCCGCCGCGCAACCGAGCGACTCCGCAGCGTCGCTGCTGCGGGCCGGGTTGGCAGCGGCGCGGCGCGGCTACGGTGAGGCCGCCGAGCGGCTGACGGGGCTCCTCGAGGACGCACCGGTCGACGACGCGTGCGGGCGCGAGACATACGAGCTGTGGTCCCGGTCATTCCTCGGCGCCCACGTCGACCTGGAGGAGACGTACGACTGGGGCCTGGGCGAGGTCGACCGGATCACCGCGCGGCTGCGGGAGGTGAGCGACCGCATCGTCGTCGGCGCGTCCCCCGCCGAGGCGGCCGCGTCCCTGGACCGCGACCCGCGCTATCGGATCGAAGGCACCGACGCGCTGGCCGCGTGGATGCAGGACCGCGCGGACGAGGCGGTCGAGGAGCTGGAGGGTTCGCACTTCGACATCCCCCCGCCGGTCCGCCGCATCGAGTGCCGGATCGCGCCCACGCAGACCGGGGGGATCTATTACACGGGGCCGTCCGACGACTTCTCGCGACCGGGCAGGATGTGGTGGTCGGTCCCCGCGGGCGTCACGTCGTTCGGAACCTGGCGCGAGCTCACGACCGTGTACCACGAAGGCGTGCCGGGGCACCACCTGCAGGTCGCCCAGACCGTCTTCCGCTCCGCGCTGCTCAACCGCTGGCGCCGGCTGATGTCGTGGACTTCCGGCCACGGCGAAGGTTGGGCTCTCTATGCCGAGCGGCTGATGGAGGAACTCGGGTTCATGGAAGACCCCGGCAACCTGTTCGGGCTCCTCGACGCACAGTCGCTGCGGGCGGCCCGCGTGGTGCTCGACATCGGGGTGCACTGCGGGTTCGCCCCGCCGGAGCCGTACGCGAACGGCGCGAAGACGTGGACGTACGACACCGCCTGGGCCTACCTGCGCGCCCACTCGCACATGCCGGAGCCGTTCCTGCGGTTCGAGCTCGACCGCTACCTGGGGTGGCCGGGGCAGGCCCCGTCCTACAAGATCGGGGAGCGCCTCTGGCTCGGACTGCGCGACGACATGCGCCGCAGGCTGGGGCACTCGTTCGACCTCCCCGCCTTCCACCGGCGGGCGCTCGACCTCGGGGGTCTGGGGCTCGACACCTTCCGACACGCGATGCTGTCGGTGACGTGACGGGCGTGGCGTCGGACCCTGCCCGCGGCACGGAACGGGTGCGGCTCACCCTGGCCTCGGCCTCACCGGCGCGTCGGGAGGTCTTGCGTCGGGCGGGGATCGACCCGGAGGTCGTCGTGTCGGACGTGGACGAGGAGGCCGTGGTGGCCGCGGCGGGGGACGGCCTGACGCCTGCCGATGCGGCGCTGCTGTTGGGGCGTGCGAAGTGCGAGGCGGTGGCGGCCGACCCGGGCCGGGAGGGCACGCTCGTGCTCGGGTGCGACTCCGTGTTCGAGATGGCAGGGGCGGCGTACGGGAAGCCGGGCTCGCCCGCCGTCGCCGCAGAGCGTTGGCAGCGGATGTCTGGTTCCTCCGGGGTGCTTCACACCGGGCACTGGTTGATCGACCGCCGCTCACATGCCGCGGAAGGCCGCGGTTGCGTCGTCAGCACGGAATTGGAATTCGCGGAGGTCACCGACGCGGAGATTCAGGCGTATGTGGCGACGGGAGAGCCGCTCGGCTGCGCGGGGGGATTCACGATCGACGGTATCGGTGGGGCCTTCGTGCGGCGCATCGCCGGCGATCATCTCAACGTGATCGGCCTGTCGCTGCCCGCACTGCGAACGCTCTTGGCGGACATTGCTATCCCGTGGCCGTCCCTGTGGACCATTCCCGAGATGCGCTGAGGATCACGCCTTCCGCCCGATACTTGCGATCCATCCGTCGCCTCGGCCGAGCGGCGCTCGACAAGGCATACCGGTTCGAGACATGAGAAAGGGGAGTGGAGACACCACCCCTTCCCGGGCCCGACAAGGCCCAGGAAGCAGGGCGGGTGTCCCCACTCCCCTCCTCGAAATAATTGTCCGGCGGCGTCCTACTCTCCCACACCGTCACCAGTGCAGTACCATCGGCGCTGAAAGGCTTAGCTTCCGGGT
>CAKUSI010000316.1 GCA_934678955.1 uncultured Austwickia sp.
CGTCTCACCCACCGGCGAACTCCGCGACGACGGCCATAAGCTCCTCAACCGCCGGTAAGCAAAGACCGGTCCCGGCTGCGTACGACGTCCCCGTCCCGGTGACCACCACCGGACGGCCCAAACGGACACCGTCCATGGCCGTAAGCCGCTGACCTGCACCGCTCCCGTAGCAGGTTCGTCGTGCGGGACGGCTCAGGAGGTCGAGCGACCGCGGAGTTTGTGGGGGTGAGGCCTCACGGTGGTACCCCCGGACCCGTCGGGTTGCCGTCAGAGACGAGGGCCGTATGCCGCCAGGAAGGTGGCGACCGCGGTCCTGACGTGCGCTTGCTGCTCGCCGGGGGTTGGGGAGGCGCCGTCGCCGAGGAACATGGCGGCGTTGGTGGGTCCACCCATGACGAGCCAGTTGAGCTGCTCCGCGGCGAGCGTGGCGTCCGGCACCCGCAGCCATCCGCGTGAGTCGAGCACGCGCAGCAGCTCCTCGATGGTGGCGACCGCGCGGCGTGGCCCTTGCTCGTAGACCGCGCGCGCCAGATCGGGGAAGCGAGGCACCTCGCTGATCACGAGCCGGCGCAGTCGCGTTAGCCGCGGCGACAGGACCACCGCCAGTTGGTGGCCGAGGATCGTCTCCAGCGTGGGACCGACCTGAGCAGCGGTGTCGGGCACGACTGTTGCCGCCGACACCTCGTCGGCGGCTGCCCGAGTCATCGCCGTGACCAGTTCGACGAAGAGCCTGTCCTTCGTACCGAAATGCGTGTACACGGTCTGCTTCGACACCTGCGACGTCTCGGCGATCTCGTCCATGGTGACGCTGTCGTAGCGCGCCGTGAGGAAGGCCTCCTCGGCCGCCGCGAGAATCGCGCGCCGCTTCGCTACTGACGAGGGCCGCAGCCCAGCCTCCTCTTGACTCTTCACACCGGTCAGTCTAGGTTCATCGTAACCATACTGAGCAGTCCAAAAACTGACGAAGGAGGTCCTGATGCGACGACACGCCGACCACGAGTCCGCCGAGTCCGCCGACGGCACCCGGCTGGCGTACGAGGTTCGCGGCGACGGGCCGCCCTTGGTGTACGTCACAGGAGCGATCTGCCACCGCAGGTTCGCACCGGTACGGTCCGGGGCGAAGGTGCTCTCCGACGCGTTTCGGGTGCTGACCTACGACCGGCGCGGCCGTGGAGACTCCGGCGACAACGGCGGCTGGTCGCTGGACCGGGAGGTGGAGGACATCTCGGCCCTCATCGACCAGCTGGGTGGTCGCGCTCTGCTCTACGGGCACTCCTCCGGTGCGGTGCTCGCCCTGCACGCGGCCCACCACCTGGGTGATCGAGTCCAGCGGGTTGTGCTGTACGACGCCTCGTGGGCCGCGGACGGCACCGAGGCTGCGACGTACGCCGGGCTGCGCGCCGAGGTCGACCGGTTACTGGCCAGCGGTCGGCCCGGACGGGCACTCCGGCGCTTCTTGACGGGCATCGGCATGCCGCGAGTCTTCGTCGCGCTGCTCCCGGTGACGCCCGGCTGGCGTCGGATGCGAGCCTTGGCTCCCACTCTGCGCTACGACATGGACCTGACTGCGCAACCACCGCCGCTGGAGGTCGCTGCCGAGATCAGCGTCCCGGTCCACGTCATCGTCGGGGAGCGAAGCCCCGCAGGACTCCACCGGGTCGCGAGTGCGTTGGCCGACGCGATCCCGCACGCCACACGCGAGGTGCTCCCGGGTCAGGACCACATGGTCAACGACAAGGTCCTCCTGCCCAGCCTGCGTCAGGCGCTGCTCCCCGACGCCATGCCCCGATGACAACTGCGGCGAAGGCGGCCACAGCCCGTGCCTCTCGACACGCGCCACCTTCGAGGCATACAACGTGCGCCAGATGACGATCGTCTTGCGGAGCACGCGACCGCAGGATCCGCGCTGCGGCAAGGGCGAGAGCTTCTGCTTGCTGGTACCCGTGAGTTCGTCCACCGCTGCGCCACGAGGCTCAGCCTCGCCCGCGCCCGCTTGCCCATGAAGGGACTGTCTCGTCACGCCATCGGGGAAGCGATGCCCACAAGCACGCCGAAGGGGTCGCGCACGTAGGAGACGCGCTGACCCCAAGGCTCGTCATGTGGTTCGGCGAGGGGTGCGGCGCCGGCCGCCACCGCTGTGGCAAAGGCGCCGTCTACGTCGCTGGTCACCAGCGTCAGCTCGAATCCTGCCGGCGGCTTCGCCGGATCGAGCCGCGTGTACTGGACCGGGACTGCAGACTCCCCTAGACGATGACTGGTGAAGGCGAGCCGAGCCCCTTCCGACTCGACCTCCCCGAAGTCACCCGACTCGTGAAGGAACCGTTGGGTCATGCCAAAGCCCCGTTGGTAGAACTCAAGGGCGACCGCGACGTCAGGAACGTAGACGATGACGTAACCAAGTCTCATACCGGTCAACCTCGTCGGTCGGCGCCTGGGCGGTCTTGGACTAATCGGCCAACCTGAACTGCGCGAGCCGGCGAAGTTGCATGCCCGTCAGCGCTCGGACGTCGCGTGCGGCGTGAGGCTGATCCACGTAGCCGGCGTCGGCAACGGCCGATGCGATCGACTGCTGCTGCAGCAAGCTCGCCAGTCGATGCAGCCTGAGGATCCGCCGGACCCGAATCGGGCTGACACCGAGCGCGGCATCCATCCGACGTCGAAGCGTGCGCTCGGATAAGGGCGTGGTGGTGGCGATCCTGGCGATATTGCTGGGAAAGGGCATGTGCAGGGACTCGACCCAGGTGGACACGTCGGCATCCTCTCTCCATGCCAGGGCTCCGTCCGCGAGCGCCCCCTCGAGCCGCTCCTCGGCGGCGCACCGCATGCGCCAGCCTGGCCAAGTGCGATCGATGCGGACGTGTGTCGCGGCGATCGGGAGTCGCAGTCCCGTGATCGTAGTCCTTGAGTCCATCACCACGGGCGTCAGACTCACGGTGCGCGTGGTGAGCACCGGGCCGGCCGGCGTGAGGAGGACGTCGCAGGACAGGTCCGGGATCAGCGGCCGCATGGCAAGACGACGAGCGGTGTCTACCCAGATGCGAGCACCGCGCAGCGGCGCCTCGCTGACGCTGACGTGCTCCGGGTCGTAAAGCGCCGGCAGAACGAGCGACGTGTTCATACGGAGAGGCTAGAGCGGCTCGACTGCCATCGTCAGCCTGGCTGCCCGTGGCCAGGCAAGTTCCCATCGATGGCCACAGAAGCCCCGCTGATGGCCTAGCCTCAAGACAGTCGCGTCGCTAAGCCGGGCTTGGACCTGCGTGCGTCGACGCGTCCCGGAAGCCGAACGTTGTTCGGGAGCGACTGACTCTGCCAGCGCGGCGAGGCGCCGGCGTCCCGTTGGGGTGTCGACTTCGGAACGGCCGGCGCCGCCGTCGGTCAGCGCATCGCGGACGATAATGGGATGCCCGCCTTCGCGGCGATCCGCTGCCGTTCGATGGCGCGGTAGACGGTTGACCGTCCGACGCCGAACAGCTCAGCCACCTCCAGGGTGCTGTACTCACCGCTGTACACCAGCGAGACCAGATGGGCCTCCTGCTTTGGGTTCAGTTTGGGCTGCTTCCCTCGCAGCCGGCCCTTGGCCTTGGCGACTTTCATGCCCTCCACGGTGCGGAGCCGGATCAGATCCGATTCGAACTCGGCGACCATCGCCAGGACGTTGAACAGCAGCCGCCCAACGGCGTCGGTGGGGTCATAGACCGACCCGCTCAGACTGAGACTGATCTGCCGGGCGGTGAGTTCGTCCGCGATGGCGCGCGCATCAGGCAGGGACCGGGCCAGACGGTCGAGCTTGGTCACCACCAAGGTGTCCCCCGCCCGGCAGGCGGCCAGCGCCTCGCGGAGGCCGGGCCGTTCGCGGTTGGTGCCGGTCAGGCCATGGTCGACGTAGATGCGGTCGGCCTCGACGCCGAGACCGAGCAGGCCGTCGCGCTGAGCGGTGAGGTCTTGTTGGTCGGTGGAGCATCGGGCGTACCCGACTAGTAGGGCGCTCATGGCGCACCTCCCTGTTGTTGGCCGGTTTCAGAGGGCGGTCCTTGGTCTCCGGCGACGGCGATGTGCCGCTTCTCGCAACTTAGGTTGCCCGCGGGGCCGCGGCAACGTATGTTGGAGATCGTGGAGCCGCTGATCACCGCCAGCGCGCGCAAGCACGGCGTTACTGACGACGACATGCTCCACGCGTTCAGCAACCCGATCCGCTACGAGGACCTCGATGAGGGCTTCGTGATGCTGGTAGGACCAACTCGCTCCGCCCACCTGATTGAGGTTGGGTTCATCGACACAGACCACGGACCGGTCATCGTGCATGCGATGAACGCCCGCAGAAAGTACTTGAGGTGATGACCATGCCCCGCAGCCTGCAGGAGATCCTCGAGCACGCCGACGAACTCGAGCGTCGCTTCGCCGAACACGAGCCAACGGACGTGCGCGATGCAGAGCCCCTCCGGGCGCTGCGCGACGCCGTCACCGAGCGCGCCGTCACCGAGCGGCGTATCGCCGACGCCGTCACCAACGCCCGCCAGGCAGGCGTGTCCTGGTCCGCCATCGGCGGCATGCTCGGAACGTCCGGAGAGGCGGCCCGAAAGCGCTACGCGATCAGTACCAAGAC